>MGDP01000038.1:1289-16246 GCA_001790955.1 Candidatus Tectomicrobia bacterium RIFCSPLOWO2_12_FULL_69_37 | reverse complement strand
CTGCCCCTCTACCTCAACGAGTTCTCCTACCGCTTCAACAACCGCGAGCACTTCAATCTGATGGACCGGGTTTTGGAAACGAGCTTCTAAAACCCCAAACAAACTATAGCCCATTTTCGCGCATAAATTTGTCTGCAAATTTCTGCATGTAAGCCCTGCCTACGCACTTGAAATACTTTTCTTCGACGGGCCGAATCAAATCTTTCATGGAAATTCTAATTCCACGCTTTCGGCCTTCGTCTAAAATTTGGTTCTCCACGTGCTTAAACACTTCGTAGGCAATAATATCGGCAGAATGAAGGGGGATAAGTCCCTTTGGCTCAAAACTACAGTTGTCGAATATTCGATGTTCCCTGCGTAAATCCTTGCGCTTTATTAACGCGCAAAACATCTTACTAATTTGGCCCGAACCCTTTGTTCCAGCCTCAAAAATCCACTTTACTTGACCCTTATTCCGCCTGCTTAGTTTTTCATGCCACTTAGCGGAATTCACAACGCATTGCTCAGCGGCCCATCCAATCGGGCCTCCGTACAGATCATAAATGTAGCGTGGCATAATTTCTTCAAAGTCTTTTATAACTACTGCTGAACCAACTCCAACCTTAGTGTATTGCTTGATGATCGGATGCAGTTCCTTCAAAAAAGCGATTTGACGTTTTTTGTTCCAATCTTTTTCCTCGGCAAATGCATCCTTGAAATTCTCAAGGTCGGAGCGCCGCATTTTTTCAATTGGGACTTTGTATCGTTTTAAAACTTCTCCCCATTGGACGTTAAATTTTTTCCACGCATCCACAGTGGACACATAACCAGCCACCACAGCAACGCGGTCATTGCCGCTATCATCGCAATAGCAAGTTAACATTTGCATATAATCAGACGGTGCTAGGAAAAGCGCTTCGCAGAGGTGAAGGAATGGATCGCACTTGCAAGAAAAGTTCGCCATCATGCCGCATGATATTGTCCCTCGCGATCATTTTCGCAAGCTAAATCTTTTGCGAGGGTAGTACGCGGAGCGCTACTGTGTCAAATGGCGAATCGCCTTTTTCGCCGCATAGGTACTTGGGAAATCCATAGTCTTCGATGCGATACCAAAGCGACGCATCATGTTCACGGTCACACTCGCAGCATTTATGCGTTTCCCACATGGTTACTCTCCTTTCTTTAGCTTGGACCTCGACTTAGGCTTCCACTCTCGTGCCAGTCGCTGAGCCTCAGCAAGCTGATCTGCGGTCATACCCCTTGACAATAAGTCGCGGCCTTCGACTGCCTTATCTCTTCCCTGACCCGGAGGCAGACGCGACGCAGCAAGATTTAGCCACATATGTGCCAAAACGTGGTCTTGTGGAGCGCCTTCGCCTGCCATGTACTTAATGCCCAGATAATACTGAGCCTCGGCCAAGCCTTGGTCGGCAGAAAGGCGGTACCATTTGACGGTTTGGGTATCATCCTTGGGGACGCCAGCACCCCGTCCATATAAAGTGCCGATACTAAACTGGGCGAAAGCGTTACCCTGATCAGCCGCGCGGCGAAACCACTTCAGTGCCTCTGAAAAATCTTGGGGAACAATATGGCCCAGTAGAAAGATAACGGCGACCTTGAGTTGAGCTCGAACAATGCCTTGCGAAGCTGCTAGGCGGAACCACTTGAGCGCCTCAGCCGAATCCTGCCGGATGCCCTCGCCTTTTTCGTACTTGAGGCCCAGGTTGATCTGGGCGTCGGCATTCCCCTGAACAGCAGCAAGCCGCCACCACTTCAAAGCCTCGGCGGAATCCTGAGTAACGCCAATCCCCTCGTCGTGCATGGCTCCTATGTAAAACTGAGCATCCGCGTTTCCGCGCTTCGCTAAGGGGAGCCATTCGCGGTAGGCCGTGGAGTAATTACCACGACGGTAGGCGGCCCAACCCTTATCAAGGACAGCCCCAGCCTCCATATCCTTCAAAAGCTTCTCGATCTCGACCTTGAGAACATCCAACTCGGGCGATGCCGCTTCTGCCAGGAAGGGCGCCGTGACCCGCCTCGGGAGAAAGTCCAAGAGGTTGAGGAAAATGGCCATCGCTACGATGGCCAGGAAAGAAAGAAGGGCACGCTTCATCGCCGTCCTCTACCTCTCATCTTGTCTCGCTACCGTCCGACTTGGGACTTCAAGCACCGAAATATTAAACCGAATCGCCCGCTCGCGCAAAATAAGCAGGAATTGTCCGGAACCTACAGCAAATCCACCAGAAACTCACAGGAACCGCGTCCGGCGCACCAGAGCAGGGCGCCCACCGGAAGCCCTGCCCGGTGGCTAGTGCCCTTTCTGACTCTTTTGCTCGGTTGGTCAATCACCTCACGCCGGCACCATCCTCTTGACCTTGAGCTTGCGGGCGCGCCGCCCGGCCTGCCACAGCTCGTAATCCATCTGCATGCGGGGCCGGCCGGGCATTGCAGCTTTGCGCGGGGCGCGAAAGAGCGTTTGGATGAACGCGTCCGCATCCTGGAAAGCGGTGCAAGAAGGGAAGAACAACAACGGCAGGGCGGTTAAACGGCCACGCGGATTCCGCCTTCGGCCAGGCATGGTGAAAATCCAGCCGGTACTCTGCCGTCCGGCGGGGGTGATTCCAAGCCTGCCGGCAGGGGAACGGTCCGGGGGCTCTACGGCCCCGGTCGCGTCCCCTGGCGCAGAATTTTGCAATGCCTCATTTTTTGTGCCCTAATATAGCTAGATTGGCTAGACAAAGGAGAGAGGCCATGGAATGGCGGCTGGCGGACGCGAAGAACAAATTCAGCGAGCTTGTGACCCGTGCCCTGGAGGAAGGGCCGCAGCGCGTTCTGAGGCGCGATGAAGCCGTTGTCGTCATGGCGCAACGCGATTACGAGAAACTGTCCGGCAAGCGTCCGAGCTTCAAGGATTTTCTTATGAAAGGCGGACCAAGCCTCAAAGGACTCTACCTGACCCGTGACCGTTCAGCCATGCGGAGCGTCAAGTTGTGAGGGTTCTTCTCGATACCTGTGTTTTGTCCGAGCTCCGGAAACCCGGCGGCCATGCCGGGGTACGCAAGGCCGTTGGAGAAATCGCCAGCGAGAACATTTTTGTCAGCGTTGTCTCGATAGGCGAAGTTGTCAAAGGGATAGCGCTTCTCAACGATGGAAAACGGAAACGCGGGCTTCGAAGCTGGGTGCAGGCCCTTGAGCGCCATTACGCCGATCAGCTTCTGCCCATCGACCTGGAAACCGCGCAGATATGGGGGGAGCTGACGGCTTCGGCACAGAAGGCGGGCAAGGCCGTTTCCGCCGTTGACGGCCTGATAGCAGCGACGGCCCTTCGGCACGGCCTTCGAGTGATGACCCGCAACGCGGCCGATTTTGAATACGCAGGGGCCCTGCTCATAAACCCGTGGAAGGATTAGGGCCGGGAGCCCCCCCGCCCCCCCCTACTCCTCCCCCGGGATCTCGCGGATGAGCACCTGCCGGCGCTTGACGCCGTCCGAGGGGCCGATGACGCCCTCCTGCTCCATGCGCTCGATCATGCGCGCGGCGCGGTTGTAGCCGATGCGCAGGTGGCGCTGGATGAGGGAGATGGAGGCCTCGCCCGTGCGGGCCACGAGGGCCACGGCGTCGTCGTAGCGGTCGTCGAGCTCCTCCTCGTCCTCGGGCAGGCCGCCCGCGGGCTCCTCGCGCTCGACGAAGATGTCCTCCTGGTAGACCGCAGGCCCCTGGCCCTTCCAGTGCCCGACGAGGCGGACGATCTCCTTGTCCGAGACGTAGGCGCCGTGGATGCGCACGGGCGCGCTCGCCCCGGGCGGGATGAAGAGCATGTCCCCCTTGCCGAGGAGGCGCTCGGCCCCGTTGGCGTCCAGGATGGTGCGCGAGTCGGTGCGGGTGGCCACCCGCAGGGCGACGCGGGAGGGGAAGTTGGCCTTGATGAGGCCGGTCAGGACGTCCACCGAGGGGCGCTGGGTGGCCACGAGGAGGTGGATGCCCGCCGCGCGCGCCATCTGGGCGAGGCGGATCATGGATTCCTCCACGTCGCGCGAGGAGACCATCATGAGGTCGGCCAGCTCGTCGATCACCACGACGACGTAGGGCATGAAGTCGAGCCCGCCCCCGGCCTCCTCCTCCTCCGAGAGGGGCTGCCTGAGCCGCCGCTCGGCCTCCTTGGGCCCCAGCCCCTCGGCCACGAGCTCGTTGTAGCCTTCGATGCTGCGCACCCCCAGCTCGCTCATGAGCCTGTAGCGGCGCTCCATCTCGGCGAGCACCCCCCGCAGGGCGGAGGAGGCCTTCTTGGGGTCGGTCACGACCGGCACGAGGAGGTGGGGGATCCCCTCGTAGGCGGAGAGCTCGAGCATCTTGGGGTCCACCATCAGCAGGCGCACCTCGCGCGGGTAGCACCGCAGGAGGAGGCTGCAGATCATCATGTTGAGGGCCACGCTCTTGCCCGAGCCCGTGGTGCCCGCGATGAGGAGGTGGGGGATCTTGGCCAGGTCGGTGAAGGCGGTGCGCCCCAGGATGTCCTTCCCCAGGCCGATGGTGAGGCGCTCCTTCGCCTGCTGGAACTCGGGCGAGGCGAGGATCTCCTTGACGTACACGGCGTTGCGCTTGAGGTTGGGCACCTCGATCCCGACCACCGGGCGGCCGGGGATTGGGGCCACCACCCGCACGCTCAGGGCCGAGAGCACCCGCGCGAGGTCGTCCGAGAGGCTCGCGATCTTGGCCACCTTCACGCCCGGCGCGGGCGAGAACTCGTAGATGGTGATGACGGGCCCCGTCTTGACCTCGGTGACGCTCCCCTCCACCCCGAACTCCCGCAGGGTCTGCTCGAGCAGGCGGCTCTTGGCGCGGATGCCCTCCTCGTCCACGATGATGGCCCCGCCCGGCGAGTCCAGGAAGATGTCCAGCCCGGGCAGCACGTAGCCCGCCCGGGAGCGGCCGCGCTTCCTCTCCGGGGCGGGGGCCGGGGCGGCCGCCGCCTCCGGCACCAGGACGTCGTCCTCGATGCGGACGATCTCGGGCTCCCCGTTCAGCCCGGCCCGGCGGACCACCACCTCGCTCCCGGGCCCAGGGCGCTCCTCCCCGGGCGGCAAGCCGTTCACGGGGGCGGGCGCGCGCTCCTTCCCCTTGTCCCCCCCGGAGCGCGGGACGGGCGCGGGCGCCGCCTCCGGCCCGCCTTCCTCGGCCGCAGGGGCCGGTTCGTCCTGGATCATGCGGGCGCGCCCGATGCGGAGCCCCCCGGCGGCGGGAGGCTTCTCCTCCACCGGGGCCGGGGGCAGAACCTCCGGTTCCTCTTCCGCGTCTTCCGCGTCAGGCCGCTCTTCCGGGCTGGCCGGGGACTCTCCGCGCAGGAAGTCAGTGAAGAAGGAGCGCCCGGCCGGCCCGGCGGGCGCCTCCTCCGGGAGATCCTCTTCTTCCTCTTCTTCCTCGATATCCCCGGGCTCGGCCTTCCTTGGGAGGGGGAGGCGGGGCAGGAGGGCGGAAGGCCCGGCCGCTTCCTCCGCTTCCTCCGCCTGGGCCGCCGGGCCCGGAATGAAGGGATCCTCCGCGGGGAGCTTCCGGCCCGCCCCGAAGAGGGTGGGGCCCCCGGCGCCGGCGTCCTCATCCACCGGGAGAGCCACCTTGGGCGGGCGCAGGGGCCTGAACTTCTCCCCGCCCCGCCCGTTCCCGCCCGGCCCCAGGAGCAGGGGGGCCCCGCCCCGCCCGGCGCCCTCCCCGGCCTCGATGCCTTCTTCTTCCCCGGCGGGCGCGGCGCCGTTCGAGGAGGACCTCCAGCCGCCCAGGCGGCCGGAGAGCGAGGCCACCGGAGAGGCCGCCGCCCAGGCGGCGCGCCTGACGGCCGAAACCGCCCCCTCCGCCGCCCCCGCGAAGCCCGCCAGGGAGACGGCGCGGGAGGCCGCCCAGCCCGAGCCGCGGAGCAGGAGGGCCATGACCTTCCCGATGGAGAGCCGGGTGGTGGCCACCAGCGAGGCCAGGAAGGCGGCGGCGAGGACCACCCAGCTCCCCGCCCATCCCAGCCAGGCGTTGAGCAGGACGGCCACCCCGTAGCCCACCGCGCCGCCCGCGAGGGCGCCCGGGCCGAACAGGGGGTCCGTCCGGAAGCCCTTGTAGAGCATCCCGGCCGCGCTCAGGAGGAGGACGAGCCCGCCCAGCTCCCGCCAGCCGGGGCGCCAGGACCGGAGCCCCGCGAAGGCCGTCACCCCCCAGGCCACGAAGCCCAGCGGGAGCAGGGCCGCGAAGGCCCCCGCGAGCTGGACGAAACCCCCGGCCAGGTAGGCCCCCACCGTCCCCCCGTAGTTCCGGACCGCCCAGCCGGCGCCCACCCGGCGGCTCCAGGAGGGGTCGTCCGGATGGTGGGTCCAGAGCGCCAGGGCGAGGAACACCCCGAAGGCCACCAGGACCAGGCCCACGATCTCATCCATGCGGTCGGAGACGGCGTGCGGGGCGGAAGCGCCCGAGCGGCGGGAGGCCATGAAAAATCTCCCCTGCCCGTTCCTGACCCCATAGGGGCGGGACGGGCCGGCTCACCTCGGGCGGAGGAGAGAAAACCTCGAAACCATATCAGATCATCGCGGGAAAGGCAAGAATTTGCAAAGGTTGGCAAGCGGAGATGTCATCCTGAGGGAGTGCAGCGACCGAAGGATATCGGTGTGGATTTTAAATCCCGGGTCAAGAGCCAAACCGATATCCTTCGCTGCGCTCAGGATGACGGCCCCAACGCTCCCTACAGCTCCGGCAGGCGATCCGGCTTGGCCGCCCGCGCCTTGGCCTTGGGGGCGCGCTTGAAGGTGCGGTTCGCTTGCTGGGAGGGCGGGTAATCAATCCCCTTCCCCGCCAGAAGCTCCTCGACGGTCAGGATTTGCAATCTCGGGTGCTTGCCCCAGGGCGACTCGTAGAAGCCCGCGCTCGCCGCTTCTTTCCGCATGGGCTGGGTGGGGGCCTCCATGCAGATGAGCGCCCCGATCTCGGCCTTCTCCCGCTCCACCACCCCGCGCAGGTCGCGCATCTGGTTGGCCGTCACGTGGCCCGCCTTGACCTGGAGGGTGATTTGCTTGGTCTTGGCCCGGGCCTCGGGCTCGTCGTGGAAGTAGATGCGCCCGTCCACCCCCCGGTCGGCCCCCTTCTTCTGCTCCGCCGGGCGCGCCCCCACCAGGCCCAAGGCCCACCACTGGAACTGGTAGGGATCCTGCTCCGCCAAGGCTTGCGCGTCGGGCAGGGAGACCGGCTCCCCCACCACCTTGTAAACCGCCTTCTTGCCGAAGGCGTCCTTCAAGCGGTGCTTGATGAGGGTGATGGCGAGGTGGGTGATATCAATCCCGATCCAATTCCGGTTGAGCTTCTGAGCCACAGCGATGGCCGTGCCGCAGCCGCAGAACGGATCAAGGACGAGAGCACCTTCGTTGCTGCTTACTGAGATAATCCGCTCCAATAGAGCTTCGGGCTTTTGCGTCGGGTAGCCAAGGCGTTCCGTGGCCGAGCCGGCGATGATCGATATCTCCCAAACATCTCGGACTGGCAAACCCGGTGTATCAGTTGCGGAAGGACGCTTTTTTGTGGCACCTGGATCGAGGACGTTCCCCTTGCCTTTGAACCGCTTCAAGAAACTGTCCGAAACCGCCTCGTAGAGTACGTTAAATGTCGGTCGCTCAGATTTGGTGTAATACAACAACACATCGTGCATGTGCTGATAGTTTGCCGTCTTCGTAGGCCACCGGCGATAGCTCCATATGATCTCGGATCGAAAACCTTTTTGCCCGAATACGCCATCCATCAGCATCTTGAGGTAATGGCTCGCCGTGGGATCGCAGTGCAGGTAGATGGACCCTCCGGGCTTGAGGACGCGCCGGAGCTCGACGAGGCGGGGGGCCATCATGGAGAGGTAGGCGAGCATGTCGCTCTCGCCCAGGAAGGTGCGGAAGGCCTGCATGGCCTTTGCGACGCGCTCGGGGCCGCTCTCGACCACCTCCTCGTAGGCCGCCGCCGAGGCCTGGTCCCATCGCCAGGTGTCCCCGAAGGCCTTGATCTGGGCCTGGGAGCGCGAGCCGTCCTGCTCGGCGAAGAGGACGTTGTAGTCCTGGTCGCTCTTGAAGGGCGGGTCGAGGTAGACGAGGTCCACCGACTCGTCCGCGACGTGGCGGCGGAGCACGTCCAGGTTGTCCCCGTAGTAGAGGGTGTTCCCGGGCACGGCGGCTCCTTGCCCCAACTCGGAATCCTGATCGGCCGGGCGGAGCCAAGATAGTACGGCCTCAACTTCGTCCCGCCAAGGGGAAAGCCGCTCGATGTGCATGGGGCGCCCCCGCCTCGGTGCAGGGATGGAAAGTCTATTTCGTAATATATTCGCTCATGGGCGCAAAGGCAAGCGCAAATTTTCGCCCCGGTTCTTCAAACAAATTTTTGCCCGGAAAACAAAGGAAAAAGGACGGAGCCCCTCACCTCCCGAACAGCCCCTTCAAACCCTTCTTGAGGTCGCGCTCGAGCTGCTTGAGGGGGGGCTTTTTCTCCTCCGGGGCCGGGGCTTGGGGCTGGGCCTGGGGGGCCGGCTGGGCCTGGGGCGGCGCCTGCCCGCCGGGGAGGATGCCCTGGATGACCCCCTTCAAGATGTCGGTGACGTTCCCGCCCAGCTCGCGCGTCTTGCCCCCCAGGTCGAGGAGCTTCTCGAACACCCCGGCGAGGAGGGAGTCCACCGCCAGCTTGTAGATGGTGTTGGAGGGGTCGTCGAGGCGGCCCTGCACCCGGACGCTGATGGGCAGCTCGCCCTTCTTGCGCCGGAGGAGGTCCAGCGCGAGGCCCTCGGCGAGCTCCTGGGCCTTGGTGAGGAGGTGCTTCTTGCCCACGGAGCGGAGCTGGAGGTTGAACACCTTCCCCTTCGCCTCGGCCTTGAGGTATTCCTGCTTGAGGGAGAAGGCCGCGTCGATGTCGATCTCGCCCCGCTCGATCTCGGCCCCGCGCGCGAGGCGCGCGTAGGGGGAGAGGGGCTTCAGGTCGTACTGGCGCAGGGCGAGGGTCCCCGCCGCGGGGATGGGGGTCACGCCCAGGTTGGTCCGCGCGTCGAAGAGGACGGCGGGCGGCTGGCCCGGGGCCTCGAGCCGCACGCGCGTGTCCAGGCGGCCGGGGGCCATCCGGGTGTCGATGTTCTCGGCCGTCAGGCGGAAGCTCCGGCGGTCCACCAGGGCCGGGGGCTTGCCCTTCTCCACCTCGTGGCGGAACTGGAAGTCCAGCTTCTCAATCTCCAGCCGGCCCAGCCGGATCTCGGGCAGGTCCGTGGCCGGGCGCTCGGCCGGGAGGGGCCGCTGGGCGGGGGAGGCTTTCGGGGGGGCCGCGGGCTTCGCCGGGGCCGGCCGGGCTTGGGGCGAAGGCGCCTTTCGGGCCGGGGCCGCGCCGGCGGGAGGGGCCGCCTTCGCTTTCGGCTCGGCGGGCTCCTTCCGGCTCTTGCTGGCCAGGGAATCGAAGGTGGTGTTGTTCTCGGGGTCCATGTAGAGGTTCAGGATGAGGGACTTCGCCGTCATCCGGTCCGACACCACCCGGCCCTGGAGCAGCGCCTCCTCGCCGAAGGCGCCCGCGAGTGACTCGATCAGCACGGCGGGGGGGTCCTGGGGCCGGGCGAGGTCGCGCACGAGGGCGCGGGCCAGCGCCAGGCGGGCGCTCTTCCCGTCGAACTCCGCCTTGCCGCGCACCTCGGCCTCGAGGTTCGGGCGGCCCTGGAGGCGGGCCCCCCGGACGTCCAGCTCGGCCGTGCCCTTCGCGGAGATCACGGAGGGGGAGCCGCGCTTCCTGGAGAGCGAAACCTCGCCGCGCGAGGTGCCGGAGAGGCGCACCCCCGCGAGCGGCCCGCCCGCCACCGCCCCGGCGGCCGAGACGGCGGCGGCGAGGTTGGAGACGTCCCAGGCGAGGTGCATCTCGTCCCGCCCCTGGAGGTTCCAGACGGAGGGCCGGGGGACCCGGACCTGCCCGAAGGGGGCCTCCAGGCTCAGGCTGGCGATCTCGGCCGCGCCCTGGGGGATGTGGTAGCCGCCCTTGGTGCGGAGGGTCATCTTCCCGATGGCGGTCACGGCCGCCTGGCCCTTCGGCGCCTCCCGGGGGCTCACCCAGAGGCCCTCTCCCTTGAGGTCGGCCTCCCAGCGGAGGGTGCCGGAGGCGGCGTAGGAGACCCCGAGCTTCCCGCTCACCTCCCCCCCCGCCCCCCCGAGCGAGAGCGAGGACTCCATCCCCAGCCGGACGAGGGGGCCGATCTCCAGGGGGTCGAACGCCGCCTCGGCGCTCCAGTCGAACGCCTTGGCCCGGGCCCGCTCGCGCGAGGCGGTGAGCCGGGCGGTCAGGACCTCCCCCTTCTTCCCCAGCTTGACGGGCAGGTCCACGACGCTCCCCGCCCACACCTCGGCCGCGCTCAGGTCGCCGATGTCCAGGAGAAGCTCGGCTTCATCCCTCCCCCCCACGTTCCAGCGCGCCGGCTTGCCCAGCCGCAGCCCCCCGAAGGGGAGCTCCGCCTCCAGCCGGGCCAGCTCGGCGGCCCCCGCCTGGGGGTCGAACCACCCCTCGGAGCGGAGCGCCAGCGAGTCGAGCCTCACCCGCCGCCAGGGCCCCTCCGGGTCCGGGCGGATCTCGGCGGCGAGCTTCTGGCCCGAGAGGTTCGCCTTCCACCGCAGCGGCCGGCCGGTCTCGAAGGCCACCTCGAACTCCCCTCCCGCCGCGCCGCCGGGGCTTCTCACCGCCGGAGGGAGCGTGGCGAGCCGGGCGGCGATCGAGAGGTCCACCGGGTCGAGCCTGCCCTGGGCCGAGACCGAGAGGCGCTCCTCCGGCCCCCGGGTCCGGGCGAGGGCGAGGGTCACGTCCGCCCCGCCCCCCTTGCCTGGGTCGCGTAGGCGGATGCCCGTCAGGCCGCGGACCAGCCCCAGGGCCGCCCCCGAGTCCTCCACCTGGACCCTGAGCTTGAGGTGGTCCCGGCCGGCGAGGTTCCAGCCGCCCTTCTCCAGGAGGCGGCCCTTGGCGAAGGGCAGCTCGATCTCGAGCTGGGCGACCTCGGCCTCCTCGCGGGCGATGTCCACCCGCCCCTCGGTGCGCACCCCGGCCCGCGCGATCTGGACGGGGCGCCAGGAATCGGCGCGCTTTTCCCGGAGCTGGAAGGCCAGGTCCTCGGCCCGCAGGTCCGCCTTCCAGCGGATGGTCTTCTCCCCCGACCAGGAGACCTCCAGCCTGCCGCCCAGGGCGCCCCGCAGGAACTGGAAGCCCCCGGCGGCGGGCGCCCAGGCCGCGAGCGGGGCGAGGTCCAGGGGGTCGAACTCCGCCGCGGCGCGCAGGGCGAAGTTCTCCCCCTGCCTGCGCTCGCGCGAGGCGAGGAAGACGAGCGAGAGCTTGCCCGCGCGGGAGAGCGCCGGGGCGGGGGCGCCGAGGAGCTCCGCCGCCCACCGGGCGGCGGCGGCCGCCTCGGCGACCTCGGCCCTCAGGTGGATGCGGTCCTGCCCGGCGAGGTTCCACTTCGCGGGCTCGGCCAGGCGGGCCTTCCCGAAGGGGAGCCCAATCTCCAGGGAGGCCACCTCTCCCGACATCGAAGCCAGGTCGAACCGGCCCTTGGACGCGAGGGAGGCCGCCGGGAGGGCGAGGGCGCGCCACCCCTCCTGCGGATCGGGGCGCACCTCGGCGGCGAGGTCCTTGGCGCGGAGGCTCCCCTCCCACCGGATCGCGCCCCCGGCGGCGAAGGAGGCGGTCACCTTGCCCCCGAGGAGGCCTCTCAGGGAGCGCACGCTCGGCTGGGCGGGCGCCAGCCGGAAGAAGGGGCCGGCCTCGAAGGGCTCGGCCTCCGCCCAGCCGGTGTAGAGGCCCTGCCCCAGGTCGGCGTAGGCGCCCGCGCTGAAGCGGACGAGGCCCGGCTCGGTGCAGCTTCCCTCGGCCGTCAGGTCGAGGGGGGCGCCCGCCCGGACGCCCCGCGCCTGGACGGAGGAGAAGGCGCAGGCGGCGCGGAAGGCGGGCGTCCCGTCCGCCGCCGCCGAGGCGAAGGAGAGCCGCACGTCCCGCATCTCGACCGCGCGGATGACCACCTCGAAGCCCGGGCCCTCCTCCTTCGCCCCGGCCGGCCTGGCGGGGGCGGCCGGCGCCCCCTCGCCTCCCGGCGGGGCCGGGGCGCCCTCGCGCCGTTGCGGGGCCTGGGCCTTCCCGGGGGCGGGAGCCGCGAGCTTGTCCAGGATGTCCTGGAAGCTGAGCCTCCCCGAGGCGTCGCGCGAGGCGGCGGCCGCGACCCCGTTCAGGGAGACGCGCAGCAGGCTCACCCGCTTGTAGAGGAGGGCGGCCGGGTTCAGCAGCACCTGGATCTCGGCCACCTTGAGGAGGGGGGCGGCCTCCCCGGGCGCGCCCGCCACGGCGAGGCCCGCCGCCTCGGCGCTGAAGAGGCCGATGGAGAGGCTCTCGAGCGAGACCCTGCGGCCCAGGAGGGCCTCCCCCTGGCGCTCGGCCAGGCCCTTCATCTGATCGGAGGAGAGGAAGAGGCGGACGGCCAGCGCCCCTCCGGCGGCAAGGAGGAGGAGAACGGCCAGGCCGTAGGCCGTCCATCGGAGCCATCGGAGCATGAGGGGGACCTTTCCGCAGGAGGCCGCGCGCGGCCCGCGGCCTCCTGCCGTCCAGACCTGGAAATTTTACCAGCTTCCCCGGGGAGGGCCAATCCGCCGTTCTCCCCGCCGGGGTTCCGGGGGTAGAATGACCCCGCATGCGGCGGTTTTGCCTTGCCCTCGCCCCTCGGCGGACACCATGCCGCTCTCCCCCTCCCACGCCCCGCCCGCCGGAAGGCGCGAGGTCCTCGCCTGGTGCCTCTACGACTTCGCCAACTCGGCCTTCCCCACCCTCATCACCACGGTGGCCTACAGCGTCTACTTCAAGCAGGTCGTCGCGGGGGGAGGCGGGCGGGGGGACTTCCTCTGGGGCCTCAGCCTCTCCCTCGCCATGATGCTCGCCCTCCTCGTCACCCCGCCCCTGAGCGCGGTGGCCGACCGGCGGGGGGCGCGCAAGCGGATGCTCCTCGCCTACACGGGAGTCTGCGTGGGCGCGACCGCCCTCCTCGCCGGGGTGGGGCCGGGGATGGTGGGAGCGGGGATGATCCTCTTCGTCGCCGCCACCATCGGCTTCGAGGGAGGCCAGGTCTTCTACAACGCCTTTCTGCCCGACGTTTCTACCCCGACGACAGTGGGGAAGGTGAGCGGCTGGGGCTGGGGGCTGGGCTACCTCGGGGGGCTGCTCTGCCTCTTCCTGGTGAAGCCGCTCCTGAGCGGGGGCTTCGCC
Source organism: Candidatus Tectomicrobia bacterium RIFCSPLOWO2_12_FULL_69_37 (assembly GCA_001790955.1). Taxonomy (GTDB): domain Bacteria; phylum UBA8248; class UBA8248; order UBA8248; family UBA8248; genus 2-12-FULL-69-37. The sequence goes on along the minus strand of MGDP01000038.1, from coordinate 3,013 downwards.
CCGGAGAACCTGCCCCTCTTCCGGGCGAGCTTCGCCGCCGTGGCCGCCTTCTACGCCGTCTTCACCCTTCCTCTTATATTCTGGCTGCGCGAGAGCCGCCCCGCGGGCGGCGGGCCATCCCCGGGGAGCGCATCCCCCGCCGGGGCCTTCCGGGAACTCTGGCGCACCTTCCTCTCCCTCCGCGAAAGGGAGGGCGCGCTGCGCTTCCTCCTCGCCTTCCTCCTCTACAACGACGGCATCGTGACCGTGATCTCCTTCAGCTCCATCTACGCCGTCACCACGCTGGGCTTCTCGATGGAGGAGACGCTGACCCTCTTCATCGCCGTCCAGCTCTCGGCCGGGGCCGGGGCCTTCGCCTTCGGCTACCTGGCCGACGCCTGGGGGGCGCGGCGGACCGTCCTCTTGACCCTCGCCAACTGGTGCATCGTGGTGATCGCGGCCTACTTCACCACGGCGAAGACGGCCTTCTTCCTCATCTCGCTCCTCGCGGGGGTCTCCCTGGGATCGAGCCAGGCGGCCAGCCGCTCCCTCCTCGCCTCCTACGTGCCCCCCGGGGGGACGGCCCAGACCTACGCCTTCTACGGCGCCTGCGGGAAGATGAGCTCCATCCTCGGGCCCCTCGTCTTCGGCGGGGTCTCGGCGCTCACCGGGGACCAGCGCGCGGCCATCCTCTCCGTCCTCTTCTTCTTCGTGGCGGGCGGCGCCCTCCTCTGGACCACGCCCGACCCGGGGAACCCGGGGAACGAACCCGTTGCCGGGCGCGGAGGCCGGGGGTAACGTGGTGCGTGCGGCGTAGGGGCGTATTGCAATACGCCCCTACAGATGACCCCCCGCCAGAGGGGAGGGTTTCCCATGAATTTCCGCGAGCAGATCATCGAGCGCCTGCGGGTCCACCTGGGCGGGGCGGACGTACCCGCGGAGAGCCTCCAGGCCTTCGCCTCGGACCTCGACCACCTCCTGGGCCGGGCCCTGGAGGGCCGCGCCTTCGGGGCGGGGGCGCGCCAGATCCTCCAGCGCTTCGCCAGCGAGTGGGCCGGGCAGAACGCCCGCCGCACCATCGAGCAGAGCGGGGACGGGGCCACCGACGTGGTCTACGAGATGATCGAGCGCCGGGCCCGCGACCGCGCCGTGCGCGCGCTCCGCCAGGCCATCCTGGACGCGCTGGAGGGCAAGGAGCGGCCGCTCGACGACCTGGATTTCTTCCAGGAGGAGTGAGGGGGCTTCGCCCGCCGGAGGAAAAGCTCTCCTATGGTATGCTGGCGGAAATACAGGGGCGCACGCCCACCCGAGGGATGCGAATGAAGGAAGAGACCAAGCGGTGGATGCGCCAAGCCGGCGGCGACTTGAGGACGGCGAAGTATCTGTTCGGCGGCAAGCTGTACAAGGAAGCCTCCTTCTTCTGCCAGCAGAGCGCGGAGAAGGCGCTGAAGGCGGTGCTTCTGGAGAGAACGGGCGAGATCATGAAGATTCATGATCTCGTCCGGCTCGGCAAGGAATTGAGCCTTGATGAGGAAATGCTCGACGACTGCGAGCGGCTCAGCATCGTCTATGTGGAATCGAGATATCCAGGCGTGGGCGATCAGGAATACACGGCGAAAGAAACCGGGGAAGACATGCGATTGGCGGAGACCATGCTGAAATGGGCCGAAAAGAATCTCTCATAAAGCGCCTTTCCGCCTTCAAGGCGAGGCTGAGCGAGAAGATGCCCGTCGAGAAGATGATCT
>MGDP01000038.1:0-1280 GCA_001790955.1 Candidatus Tectomicrobia bacterium RIFCSPLOWO2_12_FULL_69_37 | reverse complement strand
AGATGCCCGTCGAGAAGATGATCTTCTTCGGCAGCCACGCGCGGGGCCGGGCGCACAAATGGAGCGACGTGGACCTGATCGTCATCAGCAAGAAATTCCGCGGCAAGCGGTTCCGCTACCGCCCGCTCGGCTTCCACCGGCTCTGGGACATCAGATACCCCGTGGACTTCCTCTGCTACACCCCCGAGGAGTTCCGGAAGCGCCGGAAGGAAGTGACCATCCTGCGGGAGGCGGAGAGGGAGGGGATTGAGATTTGAGGCAAGGGCCGGTGGAGGAGATGGATTTCTTTGAGGAGGAGTGAGGGGGGTAAGAATGATGTTCAGTTAGGCTTCTTCCCTGACGATTGGATGAATGCCTCCACCGTGTCAATGGGCCACTTGCCATCTTGCGGTAGCCGTACCCGCCCTCCACTCACCCCGCCGCACCCTGCGTCACCTTCACCCGGACCTCGACGCGGCGGCCGGGGCGGTTCAGGATCGCCATCAGGCGGCCGATGGTGAAGCGGCCAGGCCCCCTATCACGATATCCCCCCCATCCGCGGTTTGATGCCGTTTGAGGTAACAACCCCTGCCCTCCTCTCGCCTATATTGTCTCCCGGGCGAGGTGCTCCTTCTTCTCCCCCTCCCGCCGGGCCTGCGCGCCGAAGGGCGCTCCGGCCCGCAGGCGGGAGGGGGTGGGGGGGAGGGAGAGCCGCGCACGGGTTCTTCCCCCGCCCTACCCTTCCCCGGAGGAGGAGGGAGCAAACCTGGAGGGCCGAAGTGAAAGTTCTGATCATTTCCGGGGCGTTCCGGCGGAAAATCATCGTGCGAGGCGGGGGGCGCGGGAGGTGTCCACTTCTGTCCACCTTTTTCCCGCGGATTCCAGCCGAAAAAATCACGGCGTCCATGCCCGGGCCGGGGCTGGGAGGGAGGAGGCTGGAGAATTTTCGTTTCCCGCTTAGTTGCGGATAATACCGGGTACTTCCCTATTTTTTCCGCGCGCCGCCTTGCACGGGCCCGGCCCCGCCCCTAGAATCGTGCCCCCGCCGGCGGGGTGGGGAGATGCGGGAATTTCGTAGGATTTCCAAGGAGAAGTGATGAGCGTCCGGGTGCGCTTCGCCCCCTCGAACACGGGCCACCTCCACATCGGGGGGGCGCGGACGGCCTTGTTCAACTGGTTCTTCGCCCGCCACCACGGGGGCACCGCCATCCTCCGGGTGGAGGACACCGACCGGGAGCGCTCGACCGAGGAGTTCTACGAGGCCATCCTCCAGGCCTTCGAGTGGCTGGGAATCGGGTGGG
>MGDP01000037.1 GCA_001790955.1 Candidatus Tectomicrobia bacterium RIFCSPLOWO2_12_FULL_69_37 | reverse complement strand
CGGGACGGTGGGGGGCACGGGCCTGGCGAGCTGGCACAAGCACGTGCCCGCGCACCCGAACCCCGCGCCGGGCCCCCAGAAGTGGAACGAACTCCTCTACCCGCGGGAGTACCCCCTCGCCTTCTTCGAGATGAGCTTCCTCATGCCCCACCTGATGAAGGACAAGGGGCACCGCGTGGAGGTCTACTTCAGCCGGGTCTACAACCCCGTCTGGACCAACCCGGACGGCTTCTCCTGGATCGAGATGCTCCGGGACGAGGAGAAGATGGGCTGCCACGTGGCCCTGACCCCCACCTGGAGCGAGACGGCCTGGTTCGCCGACTACATCCTCCCCATGGGGATCGCCACCGAGCGCCACGACAACCAGAGCCAGGAGACCCACCCGGCGACATGGGTGGGCTTCCGCCAGCCGGTGATGCGGGTGGCGCGCGAGCGGCTGGGGGAGAAGTTCGAGACCACCCGGGAGGCCAACCCGGGGGAGGTCTGGGAGGAGAACGAGCTCTTGATCGAGCTCTCCTGGCGGGCGGACCCGGACGGCTCGCTCGGCGTCCGCAAGCACTTCGAGAGCCCCTACCGGCCCGGCTAGAAGATCACGGTCGAGGAGTACTACCGCTGGATGTTCGAGAACGGGGTGCCCGGTCTCCCCGAGGCGGCGGCCAAGGAGGGCCTGACGCCCCTCGAATACATGCGCCGGTACGGCGTCTTCACCGTGAAGGACCAGATCTACGAGGTCCACATGACGGAGCTTCCCCCGGCCCAGGTGGAGGGGGCCGAGACGGACCCGCTGACCGGGGCCGTCCGGAAGGACGGCCAGGTGATCGGCCACATGAGCCAGGGCAAGCCCCGGGAGGGCTTCGCCACGCCATCGAAGAAGCTCGAGTTCTTCAGCCCCACCATGGCCGAGTGGAAGTGGGAGGATCAGGCCCTTCCCCGCTACGAGAAGACCCACGTCTACTGGCGCGATCTGGACCGCTCCCAGAACGAGTTCGACCTGCTCCCCAACTACCGCCTCCCCACCCTCATCCACACCCGCTCGGCGGTAAAATGGCTCTACGAGATCACCCACAACAACCCCCTCTGGGTCCACGCCGGGGACGCCCGCCGCCTCGGCGTCCGCACCGGGGACCTGGTGCGGGTCGAGACGGAGATCGGCCGCTTCGTCACCCGCTGCTGGGTGACCGAGGGGCTCAAGCCCGGCATCGTGGCCATGGCCCACCACCTGGGCCGCTGGCGCCTCCACGAGGAGATGGGCGCGCCGCGCCTCGCCTCCTCCCTGGTCCGGCTGGAGGAGAGCGGGGGCCGGTTCCAGATGCGCCAGGTCCACGGCGCCGAACCCTTCAAGAGCCAGGACCCGGACACCGAGCGCATCTGGTGGCGCGAGGTGGGGGTGAACCAGAACCTTACCTTCCCCGTGAACCCCGACCCGGTGAGCGGGATGCACTGCTGGCACCAGCGGGTGAAGGTGTTCAAGGCCGACCGGGGCGAGCGCTACGGGGACATCCAGGTGGACACCGCCAAGAGCTTCGAGCACTACAAGAAGTGGATGGAGATGGCCCGGCCCGCACCCGGCCCCGGGGGGCTGCGCCGCCCGCTCTGGTTCTTCCGGCCGAACCGGCCCCAGCCCGAGGCGTACAAGCTCCCCGGATGAGCCCCCTCTTCGGGAAGCGCCCGGGGCCCCAGGAACTCGCCGAGGAGGCGGAGCTTCGCCGCCGGATCTACCGGGTGCAGGCGGCGGCCTTCCTCGACCCCCCCGACGAGGCCCTCCTCGCCTTCCTGGCGGAGAACTACCCCTTCCTCCTCCCCGGCGGCCCCCCCAGGGACGACGCGGGCCTCCAGGCCCTGCGCGCGGACTTCACCGGCCTCTTCCATATCTCGGCCCCGCCCTACGAGGCCGCCCTCCTCGACGCGAGCGGCCACTTGAACGCCCGGGCGACCGACCGGGTGACGGACTTCTACCGCGCCTGCGGCTTCCGGCCCGTCCACCGGGCGGGGGTCATGGGACTGGATCACCTGAGCGCCGAGCTGGAGTTCATGGCCCATCTGGCGGAGAGGGAGCGGGAGGCCTGGCGGGCCGGGGAGGCATCCAAGGCGGGGGAGTCGCTCGGCAATCAGGCGCGCTTCCTGGACGAGCACCTGCTGCGCTGGATGCCCGTCTTCACCGCGGCGGTGGAGGAGGAGGCCGAGACGGGGCTCTACCGGGCCCTCGCCCGCTGGACGAGGGAGTTCGCCCTGGCCGACCGCGTGCACGCCGAGAAGGCGCGGAAGGCCGCGAGGCGCTGAAGCGGCGGGCGCCCCTGGGCCGCGCCCCCGGGCGCCTCGGGATGGCCAGGCAAGAAAGGGAACGTTCAGACCTTCTTGTACACCCCGCGCTTGCCGGACGCGGCGATCTTCTTGTCCTTCTTCATCTTCTGCACCGCCTGGCTGACGGTGAGCTTGCTCTTGCCCGAGGCCTTGGCCAGCTCGCCCAGGGAGAAAGTCTTTCCCATCGCCGCCAGCACCTGGCCCCAGTTCGTGCGCTTGCCCCGGCGCCCCCGCCTGCCGGGCTTGGCGTTCGCGCTCCCGCCTCCGGCGCCCATGCGCTTCACGAGTTTCGCGATCTCTCCCCGCTGCGAGCGCAGGCTCCCAAGCTCGCGCATGCATGAACTGATCTGAGAATCGAACTCGGAAAGCAGTTCCCTGGCCTTGGCGAGAGTGCTCATGTGATCTCCTTAAACTTACATATATCACCCAAATTTCATGGCCATGAACATAACATGAGTGCCGAGAAAATTACAAAACCGCTTTGTAGGGATCATGAGATTCATCGATCATGATGCTCGAACAATATATATTGCAGTCTCACCCGCGGGAAAGACCGGGGGCGGGCTCAGGATCGCATCCCATTCGCCCGAATCAGCTGGATGAAGACTGGAGCCGGCGCGCCGCGCGCTTCGCCTCGCGGAGGTGGCGGCGCAGTTGTCTCGCCCGGGAGACCCACTCCTTCCACGCGCCCCTGGCGGGCGGGCAGGCGCGCGACCACTCCCGGCAGCGCCCGATCATGGCCGCCGCCTCGCCGTCCAGGCGGTCGAGGAGCTCCACCGCCCGGCCCTCCAGGCCCGCCTCGCGGAAGAGGTTCTCGAGCATCCGCGCGCGGCCTTGGATGCCCGGGCGCAGGCCCATCTCCCCCGCGAGGCGGCGGATGCGGCCGCGCGTAAGGTAGAGGCCCGAGCGGGCCGGGACGGCGAGGAGCTCCACCACCTGGTGGAGGCCGCCCTCGCGGAAGACGCGCTCGATGCCGGACACGGGGAGAGGGCCCTCCGGGCGCTCGGGAGGCCGCCATTATACCGGCCGCGGGCGCGCCCGTCCCCTCCGGGGGGGTGGAGCGGCGGGAACAGGCTTACCGGTTGAAGACGACGTCCTGGAGAACGCCCAGGAAGAGGACCAACACCAGGGCCAGGGGGATGAGGGAGAGCGAGTGGATGAAGAAGCGCTCCACCTTCAGGTGCATGAAGTACATGGCGACGAGGGCGGCCTTCACCAGCGCCAGGAAGTAGATGGCCAGCTCCGCAGGCACCTTGGGCAGCACGATCGAGGCCGCCACCGAGGCCAGCGCCAGGACGACCAGGTAGATCCAGATCAGCAGGTACGGTGAGCCGTGAGCGCCACTTTCCTTCATGCCGCCGTCCCTTCGCAGGGCTGCCCTACCCCAGGTAGAGCAGCGGGAAGAGGAAGATCCACACCACGTCCACGAAATGCCAGTAGAGCCCGTTCATCTCGGCGCGGTGGCCGTAGCGGGCCACCCCGCCGGGCCGGGCCGCCACCGCGTAGAGGCACGCGTTGGCCACGATGCCGCCCAGCACGTGGAGCCCGTGCAGGCCCGTCATCCCGAAGTAGAAGGCCCAGAACATCGACTTGGCGGGCACCAGCCCCTCGCGGATGTGGGCGGTATACTCGGCGCCCTTGATGGCCAGGAACACGAGCCCCAGCAGGATGGTCAGCGCGAGGTGGAGGCGGAACTTCGCCTCCTCGCCCCTCCCGTGGGCGCGGTGCACCTCCACCATGGTGAAGCTCGAGGTCAGGAGGATCAGGGTGTTGACCGTCCCCAGGAGGGTGCTGTTGTGGTGGAGCTCCGCCGACCAGCCCGGACCCGCCATGCGGAAGAGGAGGTAGGAGACGATCAGGCCGCCGAACACCATGATCTCGGAGGCCAGGAACCACCAGATCCCCAGCTTGGCGGAAGGGAAGGGCGTGCTCTCGGCGGCTCCCGCGGACGCGTGCGCGGCGGTGCTCATGCGTTCATCTCCCCGGCGAAACGGCCCATCCCCTGCGCTCCCCCCCTAGCGGCCCGCCCCGGCCCCGCTGGGCGCGGGCCGGTGCTGGGGCACCCAATCCTCACCCGCCCCCGGCAACCCGTAGCCGTAGGGCGGGTGATGCACCTGGGGTACCTCGCCCGGCCAGTTCCCGTGGGGCGGGGGCGAGGGGGTGGTCCACTCCAGCGTGGTCCCCTCCCAGGGGTTGTCGGGCGCCCGCCGGCCGCGGAACATGCTCCAGAAGAAATTGAAGGCGAAGAAAAACTGGGAGAGCAGCAGGAGGACGGCCGACATCGTGATCATGCGGTTGAGGCCGCTCAGCGGGGCCAGGAACTCGTACTGGCCCGGGTTGGCGATGCGCCGCATCATGCCGCCCACGCCCACCAGGTGCATCGGGACGAAGACCGCGAGGAAGAAGAGGAACGTGCCCCAGAAGTGGATCTGGCCCAGGGCCTCGTTCATCATCCGGCCGAACATCTTGGGGTACCAGTAGTAGATGGCGGCGAAGCCCGCCAGGAAGAGCGCGCTGAAGAAGGTGCTGTGGAAGTGGGCGACCACGAAGTAGGTGTCGTGGATGTAGATGTCCACCGCCGCCGAGCCGTTGAAGATCCCGGTCAGCCCGCCGAAGATGAACACGGCCAGCCCGCCCACCGCGAACCACATCGGGGTGGCCAGCCGGATGGAGCCCCCCCAGAGGGTGGCCAGCAGGGCGAAGACGATGAGGGCGAAGGGCACCGAGATCAGGATGGTGGTGACGCTGAAGGGCGTCGCCAGCCTCGGGTCGAGCCCGCTGATGTACTGGTGATGCGCCCACACGACGAAGCTCAGGGCCCCCGCGACAAGCACGGCGACGATGATGGGGCGGTAGCCAAAGATGGTCTTGCGGGAGAAGGTGGGCATCACCTCCATCATGGCGCCGAGGCCGGGCAGCAGGATCACGTAGACCTCGGGATGCCCGAAGAACCAGAACAGGTGCTGCCACAGGAGGGGGTCCCCTCCCCCCGAGGCAAGGAAGAAGCTCGTCCCCAGGTTCCGGTCCAGGAGCAGCATGACGGCGCCCGCCACCAGGGGCCCCACCGAGAGGAGGAAGAGGAGCGAGGCGATCATGACCATCCAGACGAACAGCGGCATCCGGAGGAGGCCCATCCCGCGCGTCCGCATGTTCAGCGGGGTGACGAGGAAGTTGATGCCCCCCATGAGGAAGGAGGCGAACTCCAGCGCCAGGGCCAGGAGCCACAGGTCCATCCCCTTGTCCGCCCCGACGTAGGCCGTCCGCGCGGAGAGGGGGGGATACCCCGTCCACCCGCCGGCGGCCGGCCCCCCCTCGACGAAGAAGGAGAGGAGCAGAAGCGCCGACGCGGCGCCGAGCACCCAGACCGAGAGCATGTTCAGCCGGGGGAAGGCCATGTCCCGGGCGCCGATCATGAGCGGGATGAGGAAGTTGCCGAAGGAGGCCAGCAGCAACGGCATGGCCACGAAGAACACCATGATGGTGCCGTGCATGGTCACGAAGGCGTTGTACTCGTCCGGGCCGATGGGCCGGCCGAAGAGGGGGATGTCCGCCTCCGGGTGGGCGAGCTGCCAGCGGATGATGTAGGCGAAGTAGCCGCCCACCGCCGCCCAGAAGAGGGAGATGAACATGTACTGCCGCGCGATCATCTTGTGATCGGCGGAGAAGACGTACTTCCGCAGGAAGCCTCCCGGCTCCCCGTGGTGGCCGCCCGCCGCTGCCGTGGTGCCGCTCATCTCAGCCCTCTATCCATCAAGCCGCGCCCCGCTCCCGGACGCTCAAGAGCCGGGCCACATCTTGCGCGCCCACTCCTTGTACTGCGCCTCGGCGTGGACGTGGAGCCAGCCCTTCATCCCCGAGTGGCCGAACCCGCAGAGCTCGGCGCAGGGGATCTCGTACTTGCCCGGCTTCGTCGCCTGGAACCAGGCCCGGATGGCCCGGCCCGGTACCACGTCCTGCTTGAGCCGCAGTTGGGGGAGGAAGAAGCTGTGGATCACGTCCTCCCCCCTGAGCACCACCTGAACCACCTTGTTCACGGGCACGTGCAGCTCGTTCTCCACCTTCTTGTCGTCGGCGGTGCCGAAGCGGCCGTCCGGGCCCGGGTAGGTCATGATCCAGTTGAACTGCTTGCCCGTGACCTCAATGACCACGTCGGGCCTGGGCCCGCCGACCTTCACCTTCGCCCACACGTCGGCGCTGCGGAAGTCGATCCAGAGGTCGAGCACCAGGACGATGACCAGGGGGAGCAGGATCCAGGCGGCCTGCGAGAGGTTGTTGCCGTGCAGGTAGGGGGGGCGGCGGCCCGGCCTGCGCCGGAAGCGGATGAGGCAATAGATGAGGAAGCCCTGGGTGGCCAGGAACCAGAAGCCGACGATGTAGTAGATGAAGCGGAAGATGGAATCGATGTCCCCACCGAAGGTGGAGACGTTCTCCGGCAGCCAAGCGAACATCGCCTGCGGACTCCTCGCTTTCGCCCTCGCCGCCCGGCGAACAGGCGAAGACGCCTCCCCCGCTCTACGCGGAGCGCCAATCGGAATAATGTATAAGTCCGGTCCCGGCGAGGCGCAAAACCATGGCTCGCCGCAGCTTTTCAGGCACACCCCCCCTCCCGGCCTCGCCGGGCCAGGAGAGGTTCATGGGAGGGCCGGCGCCATTATATGAATTTCAAATCCGAATTTCCAGGGAAATTTTTCAGCTCCCCGCCGAGGCCCGCGCGGGAATCTTCCGCTGGAGGATCTGGCGCTTGCGGTTCAGCGCGGTGGCCAGGTCCGCCACCGAGATCCCCTGCAAGTAGTCGTTGATCTGGGTGCGCAGGGGCTTCCAGGCGTCGTGCAGCGGGCAGGGCGCCTCGTCCGAGCACTCGGCCAGGCCGACGGCGCAGCGGGTGAAGCCATCCGTCCCATCCACCACGGCGACCACATCCATCAAGGAGATCTCCTCGGGCGGACGCGAGAAGCCGAAGCCCCCCTTTGGGCCCTTGACCGAGGTCAGCAGGCCCGAGCGGGCCAGCTGCTGAAGGACCTTGGCCAGGAACGGCGCCGGAAGGTCTTCGGCCTGGGCGATCTCCTGGACCCGGGTGACTCCCCTGGGGTTCCGGACCCCCATGTACGTCAGGGCGCGCAGCGCGTATTCGGTAGGGCGCGAGTAAATCATCGATCCCTCCTGGGCAAGCACGGGCCGAGGGTGAAATTTCAAAAAGGACAGCACGTTCTTTTTATCCTTTTACACCTTTCCGGTCAACTCCGAAATTCGCCCCTAGCGCAAGTTTGCTTGCCAGGGCGAAAAGAGTAAGTTTTCTGTGTAAGTTATTGTGGAGAAAGATTTCTGGAATTGGGGGTGAGGGTCCGTTGCCAGCCCCTGAGCGGATTCTCCCCCGGGGGCCCCCATGAGACTCCAGGTCGTGGCCGGCAAATTCCTCCGGTCCCTTCCCTACTTCGTTTACCGGCTCATCCGCCTCCTCACCCGCGCCCCCCAGCGCGACGCCTTCCCCTCCTCCGAGACGATGGAGAGCGTGCGCCGCGTCCTCATCATCAAGCTCGACGCCCTGGGCGACCTCCTGATGACCTCCCCGGCCATCCGCTCCATCCGCCGCCGCTTCCCCATGGCCGAGGTGCACCTGCTCGTCCAGACGGGGGTGGCGCCCCTGGCGCGCTTCCTCCCCGGGGTCGAGGCGGTCGAGAGCCTCCCCTGCGGCTTCCTCCTCCGGGGGGGCAAGCGGCTGCGCCGCTCCCTCGCCTGGCTCCTCGCCCTGGGGCGTCTGCGGAGGCGGCGCTACGACCTCATCCTCGACTTCAGCGGCCTCTTCCACTCGGCCGCCGCCGCCTGGGCGGGGGGAGCCCCCCTGCGCCTGGGCTTCTACCGGCACGTCCCCCTCGGCTTCTTCTCCACCGAGGGGTTCGGCCACTTCT
>MGDP01000036.1 GCA_001790955.1 Candidatus Tectomicrobia bacterium RIFCSPLOWO2_12_FULL_69_37 | reverse complement strand
TGATCTCGTCCCAGACCTTGATCCGGTTGGCCTTCTCCTTGGAGAGGGCGATGAGGCCGTCCTCGTCCTCGCGCTCCTCGACGTAAACCTCGACCTCGTCCCCGGGCTGGAGCTTGCGCCCTCCGTCCGGGAACTCATTGCGGGCGACCAGGCCCTCGGACTTGTAGCCCACGTCCACCAAGATGTAGTCGCCCTCGAAGCCCACGACCCGGCCCTTGACGATCTCGCCGTCCTTCACCAGGAGGGTCGAGGCGTAGAGTTCCTCCATCTGCTCGGGCGAGAGGGAGTCGGCGTCGGCTCCCTCGGGGATGCTGAAACGGGGGGTTTGGATGGGTGATTCGGTCATTTGGTAAGCCAACCTCGGAATGGGGGGGAAAAGGGGGGAAACGCCGCCTCCCGAAGGGCGCCCCGAGCGCCTCCCGAGCCAGCAGCAGTCGTACCTGCGGTGCCCGTCATCTTATTTCAGGGGCGGGGGGGCGTCAACACAACTCAAGGCGCCTCAATCACTTCCCCGTATTCCTGGCGGATTCTGTCTAGCATGAGGGCCAGCACCTGGTCAATGGACCGGCGGGAGGTGTCCACCCGCACGGCGTCCGAGGCGGGAAGGAGGGGAGCGGCGACCCGCTCCCGGTCCCGGCGGTCCCGGGCCCGGATGTCCTCGGCCAGGGCATCCGCGTCGAAGGGGATGCCCTTCTCCCGGAGCTCCCGGAAGCGCCGCAGGATGCGCACCTCGATGTCGGCGTCGAGGAAGAATTTGAGCCGGGCCTCGGGGAAGACCACCGTCCCGATGTCCCGGCCGTCCACCACCGCCCCGGCCCGGTCCTGGTAGCTTCGCTGGAAGGCCAGGAGGGCCTGGCGCACCGGGGGGAAGGCCGAAACCCGGGAGGCGGCGTCGCTCACCCGCTCCTCCCGCAGGGCTTGGGTCACGTCCCGCCCGTCCAGGAAATTCCGCCAGCCATCGGGCGTTTTCCGGCACTCGAAGCGCAGCTCCCGGGCGCAGCGGGCGGCCAGAGCCGGGTCGCCGAGGTCCCCCCTCCGGTCCAGGACCCGCAGGCCCACCGCCCGGTAGAGGGCCCCCGTCTCCAGGTAATCCCACCCAAAATGGTCCGCGATGCCCTTGGCCATGGTGCTCTTGCCCGAGCCGGCCGGCCCGTCCACCGGGATGACGATGCCCATCACGCCCAGCCCTTGTCCTTCAGCCAGCCGTCCCGGCCCTCCTTGGCCCGCCGGAAGACCCCCTCCATCCCCGGGCCGTCCCCCCCCTCCACCATCCGCCGCAGGGCGGCGAGGCGCGCCTCGAACGCATCCAGCGAGGCTAGCAAGGCATTCCGGTTGTCCAGGCAGATCTCCCGCCACATCTCGGGGCTGCTCGAGGCGATCCGGGTGAAGTCCCGGAACCCCCCGGCCGCGTAGGGAAGCCCCTCTCCCTCGAGCGCGGAATCTACCAAAGCATATGCGATCAGGTGAGGCAAGTGACTGATATCCGCGAGGATCCGATCATGCGCCTCGGGGTTCAAGAGGTCCACCTGGGCCCCTACACCCTCCCAGAGGGATTTGAGGGCCTGGAGAGCCTTGGGGTCGGTTTTCTGGGTCGGCGTGAGGATGGTCCGCCGATTCTCGAAAAGCTCCGGGAAGCTGGCCTCCACCCCGGATCTCTCCGTCCCCGCGATGGGGTGCCCCCCCACGAAGCGCACCTGGCGGAGGTCCATCCCCTCGACCGCCCGGACGAAGGGCCCCTTCACGCTCCCCACGTCGGTGAGGACGGCCCCGGGGCTCATCTCCGGGAGAATGTTCCGGACCACCTCGATCCCCGCCTGGACGGGGGTGCCCACCACCACGAGGTCCGAGTCCCGCACCGCCAGCCGGTGGTCCCGCTCCACCCGGTCCACCACCCCCAGGGCGAGCGCCCGCTCCAGGTTCGGAGCCCCCCGTCCCGCCCCCACGAAGCGGCACACCAGCCCCCGCTGCCGGGCCGCCCGGGCCAGCGAACCCCCGATGAGGCCCACTCCGATGACCGTCATCTGCTCGAAGAGAAACGACATGAAACCCTCGGAAACAAGAAATCAGATGAGATTATATCTTCAATAAGTTGTTTTTGAAATTGTTACTTCTTAAGTATATTGGCGAACGACTCGACCACCCGGCGGTTCTCCTCGGGGGTGCCGATGGAGACCCGCAGGTGTCTCGGGAAGCCGTACCCCGCCACCGGACGGACGATGACCCCCTCCCGCAGGAGGGCCTCATACACCCCCTTGGCGTCCCCCACCTCCACCATCATGAAATTCCCCTGGGTGGGGACGAAGGGGAGCCCCAGGGCGGCCAGCTCCCGGACGAGGAACTCCCGCCCCACGTCGTTCACCCGGATGCTCTCCTCGACGTGCTCGCGGTCCTCCAGGGCGGCCTCGGCCGCCGCCAGGGCCAGGGAGTTCACGTTGAAAGGCTCCCGCACCCGCTCCATGGCCGCCGCCACCTCGGGATGAGCGACCCCGTAGCCCACCCGCAGGCCGGCCAGCCCGTACACCTTGGAGAAGGTCCGCAGGGCCACCACGTTGGGGAACTCCGGGATGAGCCTCACCGCGTCCGGGTAGTCCTCCCGGTGAGCGAAGTGGCAGTAGGCCTCGTCCACCACCACCAGGGTGCGCTCGGGCACCCGCTCCAGCAGCCGGCGCAGAGCCTTCTCCCCCACCGCCGTCCCGGTCGGGTTGTTCGGGTTGGCGATGAAGACCGCCTTGGTCCGCTCGTCCACCCTGGCGGCCATGGCCTCCAGGTCGTGGGTGAAGTCCCGCATGGGGGCGGTGCGCATCTCGCAAGAGGTGAGCTGGGAGACGATCAGGTAGACGATGAAGGCCCCCTCCGAGAACACCACCGGGTCCCCCGGGTCGAGGAAGGCGTGGGCCAGGAGCTCCAGCACCTCGTTCGTCCCGTTCCCGAGCACGAAGTGCTCCGGCGTGAGCTCGTAGTGCTTGGCCAGGGCGCGCTTGAGGTAGTAGCCCCCCCCGTCCGGGTAGCGGTTGAGGTCCCCCAGGGCCCGCTGGACGGCCGCCAGCGCCTTGGGCGAGGGACCGAGCGGGTTCTCGTTCGAAGCCAGCTTGATCGAGCCGCTGATCCCCAGCTCCCGCTCCACCTCCTCGATGGGCTTCCCGGGCTGGTAGACCGTGATGCCGGCCACCGGCCGGGCCGTCTGGAACTTCATGAGCCTCTCCTTCGCGCCTGCTTACACGTCTCACCCGGGTGCTTTTTCCCTCTCCCCTTGGGAGAGGGCGGAGCATTCAAGCGGCCCGCCGCTTGGATGCTCCGGGTGAGGGAGGCTTCGGAGCCGCCGTCGCCCCTCACCCCCTTCCCTCTCCCCCCTCCCGAACCGGCGGGCCGGTTCGGGGACCCGAAAAGACGGGGAGAGGGGGGCAGAACCCGATGGTGACCTCGCAAGGAACAGCGCCCCGCAAACAAGCTGCCGGGCCTCGCACTTACTCCCCGGCCGGGTACGACCCCAGCACCCGCAGGTACTCCACCTCCCCCCGCAGGCGCTCCAGGCAGCCCGAAAGGGGGGGCGCCTCGGCGTGCCCCTCCACGTCCATGAAGAACACATAGTCCCAGGCCTTCCGCCGGGAGGGCCGGGACTCGATCTTGGTCATGTTCACCTTCACCTCCGCCACCGGGGTGAGCGCCCGGAAGAGCGAGCCCGGCTCGTTCCTCACCACGAAGAGGAGGCTCGTCCGCGAGCGCGGGGTCTGGGGGGCGGGCGCCTTCCCCAGCACGAAGAAGCGCGTCACGTTGATGCTCTCGGTGTCGAGCTTGGCCACCAGGACCCTGAGGCCGTACCGCTGGGCGGCCATCCGGCTCCCCAGGGCGGCCAGCGTCCGGTCCCTGGCCGCCTGCTGGGCGGCCAGGGAGGTGCTGGCCACCTCCTCCACCGCCGCGTCGGGCAGGTTGTCCCGCAGCCATCCCCGGCACTGGGCCACGGCGTGGGGGTGGCTCAGCACCCGCCGGACCTCCCCCACCTCCTCCGCCAGGGTGAGGAGG
The DNA here is from genome assembly GCA_001790955.1 of Candidatus Tectomicrobia bacterium RIFCSPLOWO2_12_FULL_69_37. Lineage (GTDB taxonomy): Bacteria > UBA8248 > UBA8248 > UBA8248 > UBA8248 > 2-12-FULL-69-37. The sequence continues at coordinate 8,597 of MGDP01000036.1, read as the reverse complement.
TGGATGTCGATGGGCAGCCGCACCTCCCCCACGACGCACAGAGGAGAGTCGATGAGCCGGTCCAGGGTGACGTTGACCGTCCCCTCCAGGGCGTTCTCGACCGGCACCACCCCCTGGTCCGCCCGCCCGGCCTCCACCTCGTCGAACACCGCGGCGATGGAGCCCGCGGGCAGCAGTTCCGCCTCCGGGCCGAAGTGCCTGAGCGCCGCCTCGTGGGTGAAGGTGGCCTCGGGCCCCAGGTAGCTCACCCGCAGCTTGCCCCCGCCCGCCTGCGCCATGGCACCTCTCGATTCCGTACCGGAAATCAGAAACGCGCCATCCTACCTCACCGGCGGGCCGGGCTGAAAGGAGGCCCCTAGAGGTAGCGGGCGAACCAGGCCACCGCCTCCCGCATCCCGATCTCGTGGGTCGCGGGGTTGCAGAACTTGTAGGACTCGTAGTGCTCGGCGCCGGGCAGCTTGACCAGCTTCTTGGGCTCCCCGCAGGCGGCGTGGCAGGAGAGCTGCTCCTGGACGGGCACGAGGTGGTCGCGCTCGGCGTAGATGAAGAGCACGGGCCGGGGCGCGATGCGCCCCGCCACCCATTCGGGCTTGTAGCGCCAGCAGGCCTCGGCGCTCTCCAGGTCGTAGTCCTTCACGTAGTGGGGGTGCTTCTGGTGGTGGCCCTTGAGCACCATCTCGGTGTGGGGGTCGCAGAGCATCATCTCGGGCAGCGGCACGGTGGAGGCCTCCCCCGTCACGACCCGCTTGCGGGCCGCCTCCATGACCTTCTCCCGGAAGGCCGTCCATTCGTGGGGGCGGCGCACCGAGCGCATCCAGCGCTCACCCTCGAACACCCCCACCGAGGTGACCACCACCTTCACCCGCTCGTCGAAGGCCGCCACCCAGACGGCGTTCGCCCCGCCGAAGCTGGTCCCGAAGAGGCCGATGCGGTTCGGGTCCACCCCCTCCACCGTCTCCAGGCAGGTGATGGCGTCGTGGGTGTCCTGGGCCTGCTCGAGCGGGCGGTGGCGGCCCCGCGGGCCCTCGCTCTTGCCGAAGCCCCGGTGGTCAGGCGCCAGGACGAAGTAGCCCTCCTCCCACAGCCGCCGGGGGACGTCCATCCCGTACACTTCCTTCATCCCGCTGTAGCCGTGGAGGCAGATGACGGCGGGCCCGGGCGGGCCGCCCTTCTTCCAGCCCTGCGGGGCGTAGAGGTGGGCGGCGATCTTGAAGCCTTCGCTGTAGTAGAAGATCTCCTGGTACACGCTTCCCTCCCGGGCGGGACGGCGCCGCCTCTCCACACGGACCACGCGGCCCTCCCCCCACCCGGCCCGCGGCCGCGCGGGGGCGAAGGGCGGGAAACCGGCTTACGTGGGGAGAAGCCCCCTCAGCTCCCGCAGCAGCCCCTCGGGCGAGGGGGCCCGCATGAGGGCCTCCCCGACCAGGATGGCGTCCACCCGGGCCCCGGCCAGGGGGGCCACTTCCTTCCAGCCGAAGATGCCGCTCTCGGAGACCAGGACGAGCTGCTCCCGCCGGGCCGCCGGGAGGCGGCCGAAGACGCGCAGGGTGTGGCCCGCGTCCACCTCGAAGGTCTTCAGGTTCCGGTTGTTCCCCCCCAGGATGCGCGCCCCCGCCGCGAGGGCCCGCGCCACTTCTTCTCCGGCGTAGACCTCGACCAGGGCGTCCATCCCCAGGTCCTCGGCCTGGAGGCGGAGGTCCTCCATCTCGTGGGTCTCCAGGATGGCCGCGATGAGGAGGATGGCGTCCGCCCCCCCCGCCCGGGCCTCCAGCACCTGGTAGGGGTCGAAGATGAAATCCTTGCGCAGCACGGGGAGCCGGACCGCCGCCCGGACGGCCCGCAGGTGGCCCATGCTCCCCAGGAAGCGGCGGCGCTCGGTCAGGACGGAGACGGCCGCCGCGCCCCCCGCCTCGAAGCGGCGGGCGGTGGCGGCCGGGTCGAAGGCCCCCGCGATCACGCCCTGGGAGGGGGAGGCCTGCTTCACCTCGGCGACGACGCGCACCCGGGCGCCGTCCGGGTCCCGGCCCGAGGGGGGCATCCGCAAGGCGCGCGCCAGGCCCTGGGCCGGGGGGGCGTCCTTCGCCCGGGCGAGGAGCTCCTCCTCGGGCACGGCGGCGCGGTCGGCGGCCAGGTCCTCCCGGACGCCCGCCACCAGCTCGTCAAGGACGGTGAGCGAACGGATCGTCATGCGTTCGAGAGCTCGACGAGCTTGTCGAGGACACGCCGGGCGGCCCCGGAGTCGAGGGAGCGCGCCGCGAGCTCCACCCCCTCCTTGAGGTCCCCGGCCTTGCTCCCGGCCAGGAGGGCGGCGGCGGCGTTCAGGAGCACCACGTCCCGGCGGGGGCCCTTCTCGCCGGCGAGAACCTTGCGGGTGATCTCGGCGTTTGCCGCCGGGTCGCCCCCGGCCAGCTCCTTCGCCGGGGCGCTCTTCAAGCCCGCGTCCTCGGGCCGCACGTCGTAGCTCCGCACGGTCCTTCCGTCCCACTCGGAGACCCGGGTGGGGCCGGTGAGGGTCATCTCGTCCATCCCGTCGTGGCCGTGGACGGCGAGGGCGCGCCGGGCGCCCAGCTTCCCCAGCACCTCGGCCACCAGCTCGGTCAAGGCGGCGGCGTACACCCCGACGATCTGGCACTGGGCGCCCGCCGGGTTGGTGAGGGGGCCCATGATGTTGAAGATGCTCCGCATGGCGAGCTCCCGCCGGGGGCCGATGGCGTGCCTCATCGCCCCGTGGAGGGCGGGCGCGAAGAGAAAGCCGAAGCCCGCCTCGTCCAGGCATTTCCCCACGCGCTCGGGCGGGGCCTCGATGTTCACCCCCAGGGCCTTCAGGACGTCGGCGCTCCCGCACTGGCTCGAGACCGAGCGGTTGCCGTGCTTGGCCACGGGGAGGCCCGCCCCCGCCACCGCGAAGGCGGCGGTGGTGGAGATGTTGAAGGTGCGGGCGCCGTCCCCGCCCGTGCCGCAGGTGTCCACCACCAGGGGGTGCCGGGTGGGGACGCGGGTGGCCTTGGCCCGCATGGAGCGCACGCTCCCGGCGATCTCTTCGGGGGTCTCCCCCGCCATCCGGAGGGCCACGAGGTAGCCCCCGATCTGGGCCGGGGTGGCCTCCCCGGTCATGATCTGGTCCATCACCCGCTCGGCCTCCTCGGCCGAGAGGTGCTGGTTCTGCACGAGCTTGCCGATGGCCTGCTGGATCATGGGCGAACCATCCTATCTGCCGGGGACCGGATGAGGAACCTTAACCCCGCCCCGCCCCGCCCTCAAGTGCCTCCCCCGCCCGGGGAGGGGGGCTCCTCCCGGTAGACGCGCACCTCCCGCTGCGGGAAGGGGATGCGGATGCCCTCGCGCCGGAAGGCGGCCTCGACGGCGAACATGAGGTCGCTCTTGATGTAGAGGATGTCGCGGGGCTCGCCCACCCAGTAGAGGAGCTCGAGGTTGATGGCGCTGTCGCCGAAGCCCGTGAGGATCACCTGGGGGGGGCGGTTCCCGAGGACAAGGGGGTTCGAGGACGCGGCCTCCAGCAGGCAGCGGCGGACCTTCTCGAGGTCGCTCCCGTAGGCCACTCCCACGGAGATGCGGCCCCGGGTGGTCTTGTCGCCGTGGCTCCAGTTGATCACGTTGTTGGAGACGAAGTTGGAGTTGGGGACGATGACGGAGATGTTGTCCAGGGTGCGGACGATGGTGCTCCTGAGCGCCACCTGCTGAACCACTCCGGTCGTGTTGCCCACCTCGATGAAGTCGCCCGGCTTCACCGTCCGCTCCAGCAGGAGGATGACCCCGCTGATCAGGTTGTTCGCGATGGTCTGGAGCCCGAAGCCCACTCCCAGGCCGATCACCCCCGCGAAGATGGTGAGGGTGGTGAAGTCCACCCCGACGGACTTGAGGGCCGCGACGGCGCCCAGGGCGAGAACGAGGTAGCGGACGCCGAGGGCGATGTTCCCGCGCATGCCCTCGCCGCCGAAGGACTCGTCCATCCGCGTGTGGATCAAGTCGCGGAGGTAGCGGCTCAGCCACACGAAGACGGCGAAGATGACCCCCACCTTCACCACGTTCGCCACCGAGATGCCCACCCCGCCCACCTCGGCCACCGGGGTGACCAGGACGGCGAGGAGCCAAGCGAGGGCGTAGAGGTCCACCCCCCACAGCACCATGAGCACCACGGCGACGGCGGCGTAGATCGCCCAGCGGGCGAGGACGCGGGCCGTCCCCGAGAGGCGATCCAGGTGGCCGAGGTCCATCCCGAACCGCCGATGCACCTCTCCCCCCGCCAGGAAGAGCGCCCGCAGGCGGGCCTCGGCCCGGGAGAGCAGGCCCCGCCCGAGGGCGACGATCAGGCCGCTAAAGACGAGGCCGGTCACGATGTACTGGGTCAGGTTCCGGAAGCCCAGGCCGTAGAGCAGCAGCAGGAGCCCCATCCCCACCAGCAGGGCCATGCGGTAGGCGCGCCCGGGGGCGGAGAGCAGCCGCCGCGCCTGCTCTCGCCCGGCCACGGGGCGCAGGAGGACGTGGATCACCTCCTGGGAGGCCACCGTGAGGATGATCATGACCATCCCGATCCAGAAGACGGTCCACAGGAGGGCCACGAAGCCCGGCCGGTAGGCGAGGGCCTCGAAGGAGGCGATCGGGATGAGCGTCCAGGCGCAGAAGGCGAGGATCCGCAGGGCGGCCGGGCGGACGGAGTCCGCCGCCTCGCGCGAGGCGGCGAACGGGCGCGGCCCCTCGCCGGGGGGAAAGACGACCTGGCGCACCAGCGTCCGCAGGAAGGCGTAGGCCGCCGCGCCCCCAAAAACGACCAGCGCCAGCACCTCGGCCTTGTCGTCCCAGGTGACGGAGAGGGCGAGGTCCACCGAGAAGATCTCGATGGAGAGATAGACAGCCGCCAGCAGGAGCAGCTTGGGGAGGGCGGCCTGCCCCAGGCGGCAGGCCGCGGCGAACGCCGCCTCGAGCCCGAGCCCGGCGACCGTCCGGGGCGCCTGGCCTGTCCGGCGCGCCAGCCAGGCGCCCAGCCTCCGGTAGGCGAACAGGGCCAGCACCAGGAGGAGGAGCGAGCCGAAGCTCTTGCTCACGAACCGCGCGATGCCCGCGGGCGTCAGGTGGGCGTAGCGCTCCGGGAGGCCGGCCACGAAGTCCCGCCAGCCCAGGAAGAGGCCGAACAGATCGTCGCGGACGCCCCGGAGGTCATGGAAGTCCACGAACGTCCCGGAACGGTGGAGGAGCGCCCCCCGCTCCCAGAAGAACTTCGACTCCTCCGCCTTCTTCCGCAGGAGCTGGGCCGCCTTGCCCAGCTCATCTTCCCCCGCCCCGCGCGGCCTCCCGCCCTCCTGCGCCCTCGGGACCGCGGGAGGGAGGATCTGGAGGGGGGCCGGGAGCGGCGGGGCGGGCGCGGGGCCGGCCTTGGGGGGGGCCTTCCTCTCCTGGGCCCGCGCCGCCGGGCTCGGCGAAGCGGCCAGCCAGAGGAAAGCGAGCGCGAGGAGAAGCCACGCACGCGCGGGCCCCCTCCGACGCGGCGCCCGCGGTCCCGCTTCACGCACGGACGCAGCCTCCCTCCAGGGCGTTCTTGAGGAGGGACTTGCCATCCGGCGTCAGGATGGATTCGGGGTGGAACTGCACCCCCGCCACCGGGAGCCCCTTCACCCGCACCCCCATGATCTCGCCCTCCGCCGTCTCGGCGCACACCTCCAGACGCCCGGGCAGGCTCTCCCGCTCGATCAGGAGGCTGTGGTAGCGGGTGGCCGTCATCGGGTTGGGCAGCCCCTCGAAGACCCCCCGCCCGTCGTGGCGGACCTCGGAGGTCTTGCCGTGCATGATCCGCGCGGCGCGCACCACCCGGCCGCCGAAGGCGGCCCCGATGGCCTGATGCCCCAGGCACACGCCCAGGATGGGATACCGCTCAGCGTACCGCTCGATGAGGGGCACGGAAAGCCCCGCGCTCTCTGGCCGCCCGGGCCCAGGCGAGATGACGACGAGGGCGGGGCCGAGCTTCTCCACGTCGCCCAGGGAGAACCGGTCGTTCCGCCACACCGTCACCTCCGCCCCCAGCTCGGCCAGGTACTGGACGAGGTTGTAGGTGAAGGAGTCGTAGTTGTCGATCATCAGCACGCGGGGCATCTTCTCATTCCCCCCAAAGGCCGCCAGATGTGGAATCTAGACAGCTCGCTCACCGGGCAAGCACCCGGCAACGGAATTCCCGGAGGCTCCGCCCCTCTCCCAATGGGAGAGGGTGAAAATCCCAGGCCATCTCCCAGGACGGGCATCATTGCGCGGCTAGAGCAGCCCCGTCCGCGCCAGTTCCAGGGCGCGGAGGGTGCCGCGGGCCTTGTTGATGGTCTCCTCGTACTCGAAGGCGGGCTTCGAGTCCGCCACGATCCCCGCCCCCACCTGGAGGTAGAGCTTCCCCTCCCGGGCGAAGAGGGTGCGGATGGCGATGCAGGTGTCCATGTTGCCGCCGAAGCCGAAGTAGCCCACCGCCCCGGCGTAGGGCCCCCGGCGGACGGGCTCCAGCTCCTCGATGATCTCCATGGCCCGCACCTTGGGCGCGCCCGAGACCGTCCCCGCCGGGAAGGCCGCCCGCAGGACGTCGAAGGCGTCCTTCCCGGCGGCGAGCGTGCCCACGACGTTGCTCACGATGTGCATGACGTGGCTGTAGCGCTCGATGGTCATCTGCTCGGTCACCCGCACCGTGCCCCGCTCGCAGACGCGGCCCGCGTCGTTGCGGCCCAGGTCCACCAGCATGATGTGCTCGGCGCGCTCCTTCTCGTCCGCGAGGAGCTCCTCGGCGAGGGCGCGGTCCTCTTCCTCGCTCTTCCCCCGGCGGCGGGTGCCGGCGATGGGCCTCACCTCCACCTTGTCCCCCTCCAGCCGCACCAGCACCTCGGGGGAGGCTCCCACGAGGGTGGTGTCCCCGAGCGCCAGGTAGAACATGTAGGGCGAGGGGTTCACCGTCCGCAGCGCCCGGTAGATGGAGAAGGGGTGGACGTCCAGCGCGCTCTCCAGCCGCTGGGCCAGCACCACCTGGATGGCCTCCCCCGCGTGGATCATCTCCACCGCCTGGGCCACCGCCGCCTCGAAGCCTTCCCGCGGGAAGGAGGAGGCGAGGCCCTTCGCCTCGGCCACGGGGTGGCCCGAGAGCCTGGCGGCGGGCGGGGAGTCCGGCTCGCGCGGGGGGGCGGCCGGGGAGCTCTGGAGCCTGCCGATCAGCCGCTCGATGCGCCCCACCGCCTCCCGGTAGGCCACCTCGGGCTCGATTCCGTCGAGGTGGGCGTGGGCCACCACCTTCATCCGCTGGGAGACGTGGTCGAAGATGATGAGGCTGTCCGTGATCATGAAGACGAGATCGGGCAGCCCCAGGTCGTCCGCCGCGCGCCCGGGCAGGCGCTCGATGAAACGCACGGCGTCGTAGGCCATGTAGCCCACCGCCCCGCCCCAGAAGCGCGGCAGCCCGGGCGCCTCGACCGCCCGGTAGCGCCCCATGAATTCCCGCAGGGCCTCGATGGGGTCATCGGCCTCGAAGGACTCGGTGCGGCCCCGCCGGGTCAGGCGGACCTTCCGCCCCTTGCTCTCGAAGACGGCCGCCGGCCGGCTGCCCAGGAAGCAGTAGCGGCCCCATTTCTCTCCGCCCTCGACGCTCTCCAGGAGAAAGGCGTAGGGCCCGTCCGCGACCTTGAGATAGGCCGAGACGGGAGTTTCGAGGTCGGCGAGCACCTCGCGGTACACCGGCACGACGTTCCCCCGCTTGGCAAGCTTGAGGAAGGCCTCCCGGTCGGGGACGTAACGCTCGCTCTCCATGATCTCCTCAGGGCCGCCGCGCCGCGCTCAAGCGGGGGAACGTCGTGCCGGTGTACCGCGAGGTGCTCGCCGACCTCGAAACTCCCGTCTCGGCCTATCTCAAGGTCGCGGACGGGCCCTACGCCTTTCTCCTGGAGAGCGTCGAGGGCGGAGAGAAATGGGGCCGCTACTGCTTCCTGGGCAGCCGGCCGGCGGCCGTCTTCGAGAGCAAGGGGCGGAAGGTCCGCCTGACCCGGCGGGGCCGCACCGAGTCCTTCGAGGCCGATGACCCCATCGAGGCCCTGCGGGAATTCATGGGGCGCTACCGGGCGGTCGAGGCGCCCGGGCTGCCGCGCTTCTGGGGCGGGGCGGTGGGCTACATGGCCTACGACGCCGTGCGTTTCATCGAGCGCCTGCCCGGGCGCGCGGCGGACGACCTGGGGCTGCCCGATCTCGTCTTCATGATCACGGACAGCCTCATCATCTTCGACCACGTCTCCCAGCGGATGAAGGTGGTGGCCCACGCCCACCTCGACGGAATCGAGCCCGAGGTGGCCTACCGGGAGGCGGTGGGGCGCATCGAGCCATGGGGAACCCGGGAGGTCCACCATGGCATCGCCGCTCGGCGCGTGAGGATATGAAGCTAATCTCCCCTGGGTGGATCTCCCCTCCGGAGCCAGGTGAAGCCTCGCCAGGGCCAAGCCCCCCGGGAGAAAATCCGCTCGCTCATGCCACCCTCACCTCTCCGAGAGAAATCCACCTGCGCGGGGACGATACCCAGAAACCTCAGCCTGCGTCAAGGGTTTCTTCCTCGGGCTCGGGCGGGCCGGGGGGCG
>MGDP01000035.1 GCA_001790955.1 Candidatus Tectomicrobia bacterium RIFCSPLOWO2_12_FULL_69_37 | reverse complement strand
GGCCGCCGCCTGGAAGCGCGCGCGGAAGGCGTCCACCATCTCCCGGCGCAGGGTGAGGCCGGCCGCCTCCTGGTGGCCGCCGAACTGGAGCAGGCAGTCCGCGCAGCCCTCGAGCGCCCGGTAGACGTGGAAGCCGCCGTAGCCCCGCACCGAGCCCCGGCCTTCTTCTCCATCCAGGTGGATCAGGGCGGCGGGCACCCGGTGGCGCTCCACCAGCTTGGAGGCCACGATCCCGATCACCCCGGGGTGCCACCCCTCGCTCGCCAGGACGATGGCCCCCTCCGTCCCCCCCTCCCTCGCCGCCGCGAGCCGGGCCTCGGCCTCATCGAGCGCCTCCTGCTGGAGCTCCTGGCGCTGGCGGTTCCACTCCTCGATGACCTCGGCGAGGCCGCGGGCCTCGGCCAGGTCCTCGGCGAGGAGGAGCTGCACCCCCACGCCGGGGTCCCCCACCCGCCCCGCCGCGTTGAGCCGGGGCCCGAGGACGAAGCCCACGTGCCCGGTGTTGATCACGTCCGCCTTGAGGTCGGCCGCCGCCTGGAGGGCGCGGATGCCCGCCTTGCGCGCTTCCCCGCCTCCGCGCGGGGAGAGGGCCTCCAGCCCCGCCCGGACGAGGATGTGGTTCTCCCCCAGCAGCGGCGCCACGTCCGCCACCGTCCCCAGGGCCACGAGGTCGAGGTGCTGCTTGAGGTTCGGGAGGGGCCCGGCGAAGCCCCGGTCCCGCAGCCGCCGCCTCACGGCCGCCGCGAGCTTGAAGGCGATCCCCGCCCCGCACAGGCTCTTGAAGGGGTAGGGGCAGCCGGGCTGGCGGGGGTTGAGGACGGCCACCGCCTCGGGGAGGTGCCCGGGCGGGCGGTGGTGGTCGGTCACGATCAGGCTAAGGCCCGCCTGCTTCGCCTCGGCGGCCACCCCGGCCGCCGCGATGCCGCAGTCCACCGTCACCACCGTCCGGCAGCCGGCCTCCTTGAGCTGGAGGAGCCCGCCCAGGTGGAGGCCGTAGCCCTCCCGCAGGCGCTTGGGGATGTAGTAGGAGGCGGGGACGCCCAGGGAGGAGAAGAAGCGGACCATGAGGGCGGTGGCGGTGATGCCGTCCACGTCGTAGTCGCCATAGATCCCGATGGGGGCCCCCCGCTCCACCTCCCCGGCCAGGTGGTCCGCGGCCTCCGCCATGCCCTTCATCCCGAAGGGATCGTGGAGGCCGGTCAGGGGGGCATCGAGGAAGAGGCGGGCCTCCCCGGCGGAGGCGATGCCGCGCTGGGCGAGGAGCCGGGCGAGGAGGGGGGGCGCGCCCAGCCCGGCGGCGAGGCGGCGGGCCAGCTCCTCGTCGGCGGCCCGCAGGCGCCAGCGCTGGGCCGCGCTCCCGCTCCGGGTGAGGGAGCGGGCGCCCGGCGCCTCCGCCGTCACGGCTTGGCTCCCCGCTCCCCTCCCGGCGCGCTCTTCTCCTCCAGCATCTCCAGGCCGGTGGCGGCGGGCTCGGGCGGGCCCTCGACCACCGCCTCGGCCGCAGCCGGCTCCCCCGCCTCCGGGGAGACGGGCCCGGTGCGGGCCCGGCCCTGGGCGCGCCAGCGGTCGCGCTGGCGGGGGTTCGGCATGGGGAGAGCGAGGTTCCGCCGGGCGGCCTCGGACTGGAGGGCCAGGGCCGGCGGGAGGGGCCGGTCCAGCAGGGTGACGGGCAGGATGATCTCGTGGAAGAGCGGGTTGGGGTTGCAGGCGTTCTCGTTCGAGAGGATGGCGAAGGCGACGACCTCCCCGTTGTCGGCCACGGCGTAGCCGCTCAGGGTCTGCACCCGGTCGAGGAGACCGCTCTTCACCCGCGCCCGGCGCACCGAGGAGGTGCGCTGCATCTTCCGGCGCACGGTGCCGTCGATCCCCACCACCGCGAGGGAGGCCTCGAACTCGGGGCGGAGGCGGAAGTCCCGGTGCACCCCCTCGAGCAGGGCCACCAGCCCCTCGGCCGTGAAGCGGTTCCCCCGGCTCAGGCCCGAGCCGTCGGCCAGCTCGAAGGCGTCCGCCGGGACGCCCACCGCGGCGAGAAAATCATGGACGACGCGCAGGCCCTTCTCCGCCGTCCCCGGGAGCCCGAGCTCCTCGGCGCCGAGGGTCTTGAGGATCTGCTCGGCCATGAAGTTGCTGCTGACCTTGTTCACGTCCCGCACGAGCTCCCCGAGGGGCCGGGAGAGGGTGCGGGCGAGGAGCTCGGCCTCCTTCGGGGTGGCGCCCCGCCGGACCTCCCCGCCGAGCGCGACCCCCGCCTCCTTCAGGAAGAGGGCGAAGGCGCCCGCGGCGTAGAGGGCGGGCTCCGAGATCGTCACCGGATAGCTGAGCCGCCTGGAGTTCGCCGGGATGGTGCCCCCAACCCGGATCCGGTCCCTCCCCTCCACCCGGCGGCGGGCGAGGCGCACCTGGGGCCGCCCGCCCGGGGGTCCGGTCGCGACGGAGCCCTCGACGCGGATGGTGGGGGCGGGCACCTCGAGCTGGACGCGGGCGGGGCCGCCCTCCTTCCCGGGGTCGATGAGCAGCCACACCACGTTGAAGTTGAAGGAGAGGGCGCCGTGGGGAGCCTGGTAGGGACGCAGGGAGCCCTCGGCGTGCCAGCCCGGCCCGTAGCGCACGCTGTCGAAGTAGGTGTCGTCCGCGATCAGATCGCCCTTGACCCGCCGCACCCCCAGCAGCCGGAGCTCGTGGGCCAGCTCCCGCACCCGCTCCTGGACGAGGAAGGGGTCGCCGTACCCCTTGAGGTAGAGGTTCCCCTCCAGCACCCCCCCGCGCACCGGCCCGCCGGCATAGACGTCGGTGGGAAAGGTGTAGTCCGGCCCCAGGCGGGCGAGGGCGGCGGCGGTGGTGGCGAGCTTCTGGTTCGAGGCGGGGATGCGCTTCACCCGGGGATGGTGGGAGAACAGGGTCTCCCCCGCCGTCAGGGAGCGCACGGCCACGCTCAGGCTCCCCGGGCGGGCGCACCATTTCCCGACGGCCTGGCGGATGGCGGCTTCAAGGTCGCCCCTGGAGGAGATCGCGGGGCCGTTCTGGGCGGGGGCTTTCGCCGGGGCGCCCGCGGCGGGCGGGGCCCCGAGGCCGAGGAGGCCGGCGAGGGCCGCCGCCGCGCATGCGCCGAATCTGGCCGGTGGCTGATCGATCATTCCATGCCTTCGCGTTGACGGGCGGGCGGACTACCCCTCGGCCTTGAGCCAGGCCAGGGCGTCGAGGATGGCCCCGATGGAGGGCCTGTCCGCGTAATTCCTCCCCACGTGGACCAGCCGGACCACCCCCTTGGCGTCGATGAGGAAGGTGGCCGGCCGGGCGATGCCCTCCGTGGGGTGCAGCACCCCGAACTGGAGGACCACCCGCCGCTGGGGATCCGAGACGAGGAGGAAGTTCACCCCCAGCTCCCGGACGGTCATGCTGATCCTCAGGGCGTCGTCGGTGCTGACGGCGACGACCTCGGCGTTGCGCCCGCGGATGGCCTCCAGGTGCTCCTGCAGCTCCACGAGCTGCTTCTGGCAGTAACCTCAGAAGTGCCCCCGGTAGAACACGAGCAGGAGGTTCTTCTTGCCGATCAGGGAGCGGGAGTCGAACCCCTGGATGTCGAAGAAGGGGGCCTTCTCCCCCTGCCGCGGGGGCCCGTCGGCCCCCCGCGCGGGAGCGGGCGCAGCCCAGAGCGCCCCGGCCAGGGCGAGACCCGCGAGCACCCTCCCCGGCCAAGGCCACTGCTGCACGTCCGATTCTCCTCCCGAGCGCCGGGACATCGTGGGCAGGGCGCATCTTAATCGCCCGCCCCGGGGGCCGCAAACCCCGGCGGAGGGCCTTCGTTGACGCTGGAGCCTCCCTGTGACAACTTCTCACGAGGAATGCTCCGCCCCGTCGAAGCGGCCCGAGCCTTGACCCTCTCAGCGTTGCGCCGGCGCCTCCCAATCTCCCGCATGGCCGCCCTCGCGGCCGTCGCCCTGGGCCTGGCCGCCTGCGGCCGGCCCGCCCCGGTCGCGGGCCGGGCCATCGCCGTCGGAGTGGACAGCAACCCCACCAGCCTCGACCCCCGCCTCTCCCAGGACGCCGTCTCCTGGCAGATCCAGCGCCTGCTCTTCCGCCAGCTCCTGGCCTACGACGCCCAGGGGGCCCCCGCCCTCGACGCCGCCGAAACCTGGGAGTCCTCGGACCTCTCGCACCGCTTCGTGCTCAAGGCGGACCTCCGCTTCCACGACGGCTCCCCCCTCACCTCGGCGGACGTGAAGTACACCTTCGACTCCATCCGCGAGCCCGGGATGGCCTCCCCCAAGGCGGCGGGGCTGCAAGAGCTGGAGCGGATCGAGACCCCCTCCCCGCGCGAGGTGGTCTTCCGCCTCAGGCGCCCCTCGGCCTCCTTCCCCGAGTCCCTCATGGTGGGCATCGTGCCCCGGAGCGCGGCGGGGGCGGGCAAGCGCTTCGGGGAGCATCCGGTCGGGACCGGGCCCTTCCGCTTCGTGCGCTTCGTGCCCGACGAACGGATCGAGCTGGCCGCCTTCGAGGACCAGCCCGCCCCGCCCGCCTACGGCCGCCTCGTCTTCCGGATCATCCCCGAGGAGACCATCCGCATCCTGGAGCTGGAGAGCGGAGGCCTCCACCTCCTCCAGGACTCCTTCTCCCCCGACTTCCTCCCGCGCCTCCGGGCCCACCCGCGCCTCACGATCCTCCGCCGCCCGGGCACCAACTTCACCTACATCGGCTTCAACCTGGCCGACCCCATCCTCTCCAAGCCGAAGGTGCGCCGGGCCGTCGCGCTCGCCATCGACCGCGGGCCCATCATCCGCCACATCCTGAAGGGCCTCGCGCGGGAGGCGGACAGCCTCCTCCCCCGCGAGCACTGGGCTCACGCGCCGGGCCTCCCCTCCCTCTTCCACGACCCCGCCCGGGCCCGCCAGCTCCTCGACGAGGCGGGCTTCCCCGACCCGGACGGCCCGGGCCCCCTCCCGCGCTTCACCCTCGTCTTCAAGACCTCCCAGAGCGAGATCCGCCGCCGCACCGCCAGCGTGGTCGCCGACCAGCTCGCGAGGGTGGGGATCGAGGTCAAGGTGCGCAGCCACGAGTGGGGCACCTTCTTCGGGGACATCCGGAGCGGGAACTTCCAGCTCTACAGCCTGACCTGGGTGGGCATCTCGGACCCGGACATCTACCGCTTCGTCTTCCACAGCCGCCAGGCGCCCCCCGCCGGCCTCAACCGCGGGCGCTACGCGAACCCGCGCGTGGACCGGCTGGTGGAAGAGGCCCAGCGCCTGTCCGCGCGCGCCCAGCGGGCGCCCCTCTACCACGAGGTCCAGCGCATCCTGGCGGAGGATCTCCCCTACGTGAACCTCTGGCACACCGAGAACGTGGCGGCGCTCGACAAGCGCATCGAGGGCTTCACGGTCTACCCGAACGAGGACCTGATCTCGCTCGCGAACGCCCGCCTGGCGCCAGAGGAGGGGCGCTGAGATGCGCCGCTTCCTCCTGCGCAGGCTCCTGCTCCTCCTGCCCGTGCTGTGGGGGGTCTCCACCCTGGTCTTCCTCGTCACCCACGTCATCCCCGGCGACCCGGTGGACCTCATGCTCGGGGAGACCGCCCGCCCGGCCCAGCGCGAGGAGATGCGGAAGGCCCTGGGCCTCGACCGCCCCCTCCTCGCCCAGTACGCCGGGTTCCTGGGCGGGCTGGCGCGGGGGGACCTGGGCAGCTCCCTCCACCAGCGCCGGCCCGTGGCCGCCCTCATCGCCGAGCGGGCGCCCGCCACGGCGGAGCTGGCCCTCGCCTCCCTCGCCGCGGCCATGCTGATCGCCTTCCCGCTCGGGATGGCCGCCGCCCGCCGGGCGGGCTCCTGGCTCGACCTCCTGGCCGGAATGCTGGCGGTGCTGGGGGCGAGCCTGCCCGTCTTCTGGCTGGGGCCCCTCCTCATCATCGCCTTCTCGCTTGGGCTGGGCTGGTTCCCGGTCTCGGGCCGGGCGGGGGCGCTCAGCCTGGTGCTCCCCGCCGCCACCCTGGGGATGGCGCTGGCCGCCATCCTGATGCGGATGGCGCGCGCGAGCCTCTTGGAGGTGCTGCCCCAGGACTACCTCTCGACCGCGCGCGCCAAGGGGCTCGCCGAGCGCCGGGTGCTCTGGCTCCACGCGCTCAGGAACGCTTGCCTCCCCCTCATCACCATCCTGGGCATCCAGATGGGGGCGCTCCTCTCGGGGGCGATCATCACCGAGACGGTCTTCGCCTGGCCGGGGGTGGGGCGGCTGACCATCCAGGCCATCGCGGCGCGGGACTACCCCGTGGTGCAGGGCTGCGTGCTCTTCATCGCGGGGGTGTACGTGGCGGTGAACTTCCTGGCCGACCTGGCCTACGCCTGGCTCGACCCGCGCGTGAGGCTGGACTGATGCGCGGCCGGCTCGCCCTCGCCCTCGGCGGCGCCCTGCTCGCCCTGCTCGTGCTCGGCTCCCTCGCCGCCCCCCTCCTCTCCCCCCACCACCCCTACGCCCAGGAGCTGGCGGGGGGCCTCGCGCCGCCGGGGCCGGGCCACCCGATGGGCCAGGACAAGCTGGGGCGGGACATCGCGAGCCGCGTCCTCCACGGCGGGCGGGTCTCCCTCCTCATCGGCTTCGCGGCGGTCCTGGCCTCGCTCCTGGCGGGTCTCGCGGTGGGGGGGCTGGCGGGCTGCGCGGGCGGGGCCTGGGACGAGGGCCTCATGCGGACGGCGGACGTCTTCCAGGCCTTCCCGGGCATCCTCCTCGCCATCGCCCTGATGTCGGTGCTGGAGCCCCGGCCCGCGAACGTGGTGGCCTCGCTCGCCGCCTTCGGCTGGGTGGGCTACGCGCGCCTGGTGCGGGCCCAGATCCTCTCGCTCCGGGAGCGGGAGTTCGTGACGGCGGCGCGGGCGGCGGGGGCGCGCCCGGGGCGGGTGTTCGCCCGCCACCTGCTGGCGAACCTGCTCTCGCCCGTGATCGTGGAGGCGAGCTTCGGCACCGCGGGGGCGATCGTGGCCGAGGCGGGGCTATCCTTCCTGGGGCTGGGCATCCAGCCGCCCGAGCCGAGCTGGGGGGCGATGCTGGCCGAGGGGCGGGACTTCCTCCTGATCGCCCCCCACCTCACCCTCTTCCCGGGGCTGGCGATCGCCTTGACGGTGATGAGCCTGAACGTCCTGGGGGATGGGCTGCGGGACCTGCTCGACCCGGCGGGGAGGAGGTAGGGGGAGGATACCGCCGAACACGCCTGTAGGGGCGAACCTCGTGTTCGCCCATTTCGGGGGACCTTGGGGGCGATCACAAGGATCGCCCCTACAGATCAAGGCATGTCCGGCGGGAAGCTGACCCTCAGAACAGCCAGAAGAAGTACCACTTGCGCTCTTTCTTCTTTTCCTCGGGCTTGGGGGCGTCCTTCTTGGCGGACGCCGCGGCCGCCTCCGCGGGCTTGGGGATCTCGGGAAGGCTGGCGAGGGCGCCGTGGGGAAACTCGGTCCGGCGGGTCTCGTTGCGGAAGATGTTCTCCAGGCTCAGGCGGTGGCACTCGAGGCAGCGGGAGGCTTCGCGGAGGGGGTTCCCCTGGGCGTAGCGGGCCTTGACCTTGGCCAGGTGGGCCTCGGCCACGAACTTGGCGTGGAGGTGGCAGCCCTGGCAATGGTTCACCACCACCGAGTTCTCCTCGGTGGGGAGGAGCCCGCCCCCCACGGCCTTGTGGATGGGCTCGCGGGCGCAGGCGGCCAGGAGGAGGGCCGCCGCGAGGCCGATCGCCAGCCGGAATCCGCGCTTCATGTCCGCTCCAAGCCGCGAGGTCGATGGGGCAAGCGGGCAGAGTATAGGGAGGGCCCCGCCCCCGGTCAATTTCCCCGAAGCCCGGTAGGGGCGAGGCATGCCTCGCCCCTACAGACGATAAACAATGCCGGGGGGTGCACCGGCGCCATCCGGGGTTTCCCCTACCTCCGCGCCCGGCGGTAGCGCTCCATGTCCTCGATCACCCCCCGCCACTTCCGGTCCCGCCAGTTCGGGTTCACGTCCACCGCCCTCTGGATGGCGCGCAGGGCCTCCTCCGCCCGCCCCGCCCGGAAATGGGCCGCCGCCCGCTCCCGGTAGAAGCGGATGGGCTCCTCGTTCCCCTCCGCCGGGCCAGGCTCAGCCAGAGCCAGTAGCGGGCGTGGGGGTGGGCGGGGTCGATGCGGACGGCCGCCCGGAGGTGGCGGATGGCCGCGTCGAGCTGGTCCCGGCGCACCCGCAGGTGGCCCAGCCAGAAGTGGGGGAGGAACTCCCCGGGCGCCAGCTCGGCCGCCCGCTCGAAGTGGTAGAGGGCCGCCTCCGCCTGCCTGGCCTCGTCCATCAGGCGGCCCAGGGCGATGTGGGCCTTGGCGTCCCCGGGCTTGAGGCGGAGCGCCTGGCGGTAGGCCTCGGCCGCCTCCTTCTTCTTGCGGAGCCTCTCGCGGGCCTCCCCCAGGGCCATGAAGGCGGGCTGGAGGCGGGGGTCGGCCCCGGCGGCCTGGAGGAACGCCCGCTCGGCCCCGGCGTGGTCCCCGCGCCCGGCGAGCTCCTGCCCTTCGTTGAAGAGGGCGATGGCGCGCCCGGGGGAGGGATCGGCTGGGCCCTTGGCCGCGGGAGGCGCCGCCGCGGGATCGGGCCCCGGGGCGGCCGCGCACCCGAGGAGGCCCGCGAGGAGCAGGGCCGCCGCGGCCTTCGCCGACGGGGCCTCGGGCCGGGGGCGCCCCATCTCAGGCCTTCTTCCCGGCCCGGCGCCCCTCCACCGTCTCCCGGACGTAGGAGACGATGGCGCTCAGCGGCGTGCCGGGGGTGAAGACCGCGTCCACCCCCTTCGCCTTGAGGGCCCGGGCGTCCTCCTCCGGGATGATGCCCCCGCCGAAGAGGAGGACGTCCCCCATCCCCTGGGCGTCCAAGAGCTCGCGGACGCGGGGGAAGAGCAGGTTGTGGGCCCCCGAGAGGATGGAGAGGCCCACGGCGTCCACGTCCTCCTGGAGGGCGGCCGAGGCGATCTGCTCGGGCGTCTGGCGCAGCCCCGTGTAGATGACCTCCATCCCCGCGTCCCTGAGCGCCCGGGCCACCACCTTGGCGCCGCGGTCGTGGCCGTCGAGGCCCGGCTTCCCCACCAGGACGCGGATCTTGCGGTCGGACACACCCACCTCTCACGCCGCGTAGTGGACGATCTCAAGTTCGACCTTGGTGTCCACGCGGGCCAGAATCTCGTCCACCTGCCGGAGCACATCGTCCTCGATAAGATATTCAGGGCATCCGCCGCACTGCATGACCGGAAGACCTTTCAGGACGACGATGCTCCGCCCGACCACCTTGAAAGGCAGGTCCGTCCTCACTGCCTGCAAATCGGCCCCGCAGACCGTGCACCTCATGGCCTCGTTCTCTAACGATGTCCTCATAGTATCACGTTGCCCCCCACTTCAAGCCAATATGGGACACCCACAAATCGAACACGCTTCTGCGGCCAACTCAGAGGACTGAATTGGAAAACCATGTATCTTTTGGGGGTTGTCATGATAGACGACTTTCACCGCATTTGCAGGCATGGTAAATACACCGTTCTGGCAAGTAATTCCAGTTTGCATGGATGCAACCCACACAACATTTGTTCTTCCTTGATCATCAATCTGGACATGTCCAGATGCAACCGTGGAAATTATACAGGAGCGGTACGACACTGATGATGGCCCAGTGAAGATTGTATTGAGGTTATAGTTCGAGGTTGGCGAAGTGTGTTTAACGTATTTCTCTAATTGGTACTGCGTACCCGTCAAAGGCGACGGCACAGCAGACCGAAGAAAGCCGTTTCGAATTGCGCAGTTGTGGCAGTAGTACATAATTAGTTTGACCTGATTGACCCAATCATTACCTATGGGCAGGCCACCCGACCGCCCCCGCTCCGCTACCCTCGCCCTCACCCCCGGCGCGTCTTTCCGCGGCCCCGGGCGGGGCGTTTAGCCGAACGCGCAGCCTTTGCTCTTGGCGCGGGCGCGCCCCGGAGAAGGCCTTCCGTGCTCAGGTCCTCGTCGAGGTCCGGCCAATGAATCCCGTAGCCCGCCGCGCACACTTCCCAATTCCCGCGCTGCTGGGGGGCCGCCGCAGCGAGCCTCGGGTACCACTCCAGCGGGACCGAGATCGTCCGGCCGTCCTTCAGATCGACGATCAGCGAGTCCTCGGAAAACCGTACGTCCCGGACCCTCTCGTCAGCGCTCAGCGCCAAAGTGCCCCCTCACCCCCCCGCGCTCGCCACGCGGTCGCCGCCGGAGCGCTTGGCCTCGTAGAGGGCCTGGTCGGCCATGCCGAGGAGGTCCTCGGGGCGGGAGGCCTGCTCGGGGTAGGAGGCGAGGCCGATGCTCACGGTGACGCCCACGCGGGGGCTCCCGTTCTTGGGGGCCTTGAAGCGCAGGCGCGCGATGGCCTCGCGCACCTTCTCGGCGGCCAGGCGGCCGCCGGCGAGGCTGGTCTCGGGGAGGATGAGGGCCAGCTCCTCCCCTCCGTAGCGGGCCGCGAAGTCGGACTTGCGCAGGCCGCTCTGCCAGCAGCCCGAGACGCCGCGCAGCACCTTGTCGCCGAAGATGTGGCCGTGGGTGTCGTTGAGGCTCTTGAAGCGGTCGAGGTCGGCCAGGCAGAGGGTGAGCGCGCGCCCGTGCCGCTTGGCGCGGCTGACCTCCTGCTCGAGCCGGAGGTCGAAGTAGCGCCGGTTGTGGAGGGCGGTCAGGCCGTCCACCGTGGCCGCCTCCATGAGGAAGGCGTTCTGCATGGCCAGGCCGAAGAAGCGGCCGACCGAGGACTGGAGGATCTCCTCGGCGCGCCCGAGGCAGGGCCCCTCCGGGCAGCCGGCCACCAGCACCCCCACGCAGCGCCCCTTCATCTCGATCGGGTAGGCGGCCGCGGCGGCGAAGCCGTTGAGCTGGAGGAGGCTGCCCTTCTCCCGGCCCAGGCCGGCGGGCTCCCCCTCCGCGCCCGAGGTCACCAGCCGGTGCTCCTCCAGCGCCCGGCCCACCAGCCCGCCCTCCGTGAGGAGGGAGGCGGGGAGGCCCGCCCCCGGCCCCAGCCCCGTGGCGCAGCGGATGGAGAGCTCGTCCCCCGCGACCGAGGAGGCGTAGTAAGCCAGGCCCACGCTCTCCCCAACGGCCTGGGAGAGGATCTCCATGGCGCTCCGGCAGTGCGCGGCGGTGTCCTCCGGGCCGCTGGGCAGGGCCGCCAGCCGGCGCACCGCTTCCACCTCCTTCTCCCAGGAGGAGACTTCCTCGCCGAAGCGCTGCATGGAGGTCTGGAGGTGCTCGTTCTCCCAGGCGAGCCGGCTCAGGAGGAGGGCCCGCTGGGCGTGGACCCTGAGCGTCTCCACGTCGAAGGGCTTCTTGAGGTAGGCGAAGGCCCCCTGCTTGACCATCTCGTTGGCGGAGCGGTCCGACCCCCAGGCGGTGGCCAGGATGGCCTGGGCGTGGGGCTGGGCCTCGCGCAGGGCGCGGAGCACCTCGCCGCCGTCCCCGTCGGGCAGCCAGTAGTCCACGATGGCCAGGTCGATGCGCTCGGACCCGATGAGGCGCAGGCCGGCGCCGAGGCTCGTGGCGTGGAGGAGGCGGGCGCTCGCCGGCTCGAAGACGAGCTCGAAGAGGTCGCGGACGCTGGCGTTGTCCTCGACGATGAGAATGTTGGGGCGGTAGCCAGCCGTCATGGAGGGCGCCTTTCCGGGCCGGAAGACCCCTTATCTATAGCAGGAAGGGGGGAGGGGAGAAAAGCCCCCCTTCGGGCGCCCTTTCCCGGCCGGCCCCGGTTTGCTTGCCGGGACGCTCCCCCTTTGTTAGCTTTCGGGCGGGAGACCCAGCGAGCGGAGCCCGGGGAAGACCTTCATCGCGGCGGAGAGCCGCTTGACTCATCCTCTCTCATGGGACACGCCATGGAACCCACCCGGGAGATTTACTGGAACATCGCCGGCGGCAAGCTCATCTACCTCTTCGCCCTCGCGGCCGTGGCCGCGATGGGCTACGGGGTCTGGCGGCGGGTGCGCCTGTGGCGGCTCGGGGGCTCCGAGGCGCGCTGGGACCGCCTCCCCGAGCGCGCCGGGGGGCTCCTGGCCGAGGTGTTCGGCCACCGCCGCCAGCTGAGGGACGCCTACCCGGGCCTCATGCACCTCTTCATCTTCTACGGCTTCTTCGCCGAGCTGGTGGCCACCACCCTGGTCGGCGTCCAGGAGTGGACCGGCGTCCACTTCCTCAAGGGAAGCTTCTACCTCTGGTTCTCCCTCCTGAGCGACGGCTTCGGCCTCCTCGGGATCGCCGGCATCGGCATGGCGCTGTGGCGGCGGCTGGTCGTGAAGCCCCCGCGCATCACGAGCGTGCTCGACGACTACCTCGCGCTCTGGCTCCTGCTCCTCCTCTTCGTCCAGGGCTTCGCGGTGGAGGGCCTGCGCATCGCCGCGGACGAGCTGCGCCAGCACCCGGACTGGGCCCCCTGGTCCCCGGGCGGCTACGCGGTGGCGCTCCTCGTCAAGGACCTGGGGGCGGAGACCCTGCGCGCCCTCCACCGCTTCAACTGGTGGTTCCACGCCGCCACGGCCTTCGCCTTCATCGCCTACATGGGCTTCGGGAAGTTCAACCACATCTGGTACGGCCTGCTGAACATCTTCTTCCGCAACCTGGGCCCCTCGGGGAAGCTCACCTTCCTCGACATCGAGGCCGCGATGGAGAAGAGCCCCGAGGCCATCGAGACCCTGGGGGTGAACCAGGTCGAGCAGTACACCTGGAAGGGCCTCCTCGACCTCGACGCCTGCACCAACTGCGGCCGCTGCCAGGACGTCTGCCCCGCCCACCTGAGCGGGGTGGCGCTGAGCCCCCGGAAGCTCATCCAGGACATGAAGCGGCACCTCTCCGCCGTGGGGCCGGGCCTCCTCCCCAAGCCGGCCGGGAACGGCGGGGAGGGGAGCGCGCCGGCCGCCCCCCCCGCCGGGCGGCCGCCCCTCTTCGGCGAGAAGGCCGAGGGCGCGCCCCTCCCGGCCGTGCTGGAGGAGGAGCTCTGGGGCTGCCGCACCTGCGGGGCCTGCCAGCGCGAGTGCCCGGTGTACATCGAGCACATCCCCAAGATGGTGGACATGCGGCGCTACCTCGTGATGATGGAGTCGAAGACGAGCGAGAGCGCGCGCCAGTTCCTGAAGTCCATGGAAGACCGCATGCACCCCTGGGTGGGCGCCCCGCACAACCGGGAGGAGTGGTACGAGGGGCTGGACGTGAAGGTGCTCGGCCAGGGCGCGAAGGCCGAGTACCTCTTCTGGGTCGGGTGCACGGGCTCGATGATCGACCGCAACATCCAGGTTTCCCGCGCCATGGTGAAGATCATGAAGGCGGCCGGGATGGACTTCGCCATCCTCGGCCCCGAGGAGGTCTGCACCGGGGACCCGGCCCGGCGGGCGGGGGGCGAGTTCACCTTCCAGATGTGCGCCAAGAAGAACATCGCCACCCTGGAGGGCTACGGGGTCAAGAAGATCATCACCACCTGCCCCCACTGCTTCAACACCTACAAGAACGAGTACCCCGACTTCGGGGGCCGCTACGAGGTCGTCCACCACACCCAGCTCATCGCCGAGCTCATCCAGGCCGGCCGCCTCAAGGTGAAGCGGGCCTTCCCCTCCCTCACCTACCACGACCCCTGCTACCTGGGGCGGCACAACGGGGTGTTCGACGCGCCGCGCGAGGTCCTGCACCGGATCTCGGGGGACTACCGGGAGCTGCGCCGCGCGCGCGACCGCTCGCTGTGCTGCGGGGCGGGCGGGGCCTACGCCTGGATGGACGACAACCCCAAGACGCGCATCAACCACATGCGTATCGAGGACGTGAAGGCCTGTGGCTCGAAGGTGGCGGCGGTCTCCTGCCCCTTCTGCATGCAGATGTTCGAGGACGCGCTCAAGGCCGCCGACCCGGAGAAGAGCATCCGCGCGGCGGACCTCGCCGAGCTCGTGGCCGAGGCGCTGGAGTAGGGGCGGCCTCCCGTGGCCGCCCCTTGGCCACTCTTTATGGGAGGGCAGGCACGGGGGCCTGCCCCTACGTTGCAGAACCCCGGCCCAACTGTCATATTGTGGGTACGGCCCTTCCTCTGGGCGGCCTACCGCCGAGGAGATCAACGACCATGCGCGCGCGCGCCGCCCTCATCGCGATCCTCGCCTCCTGCGCCTTCACCCTCCCCCTGGCCGGGGCCGCCCGCGCCGGCCAGCCCATCCGGCCCCTCAAGGAGCAGGTCGACTCGGGCAAGGTGCTCTTCGACGCGCGCGGCTGCTCGACCTGCCACGCCGTGAAGGGCCAGGGCGGGAAGGTGGGCCCCGGCCTCGACCGGGTGACGGTGTGGGCCTCGCCCCTGCTCGGCGCCTCCATCATGTGGAACCACGTCCCCCTGATGGAGAAGGCCATGCGCGAGCAGCGGCTCGCCTGGCCCCAGTTCCGCCAGAACGAGCTCCACGACCTCTTCACCTACCTCCACTCCCTGAACCCCCGCGGGGGCTCGGCCTACCCCTTCCGGGGCGAGGCGCGGCTCGGCCGCATCCTCTTCGCCGCCACCTGCCAGAAGTGCCACGGCGCGGTCGGGAAGGGCGGCCACCTGGGCCCGGACCTGGGCCCCAAGGCGGCGCTCACCTCGGACGAGGAGGCGTTCGCCTCCCGGATGCTCCGCCACGCCCCCACCATGGTGGCCACGGCGCGCGAGGTGAGGCTCGACTGGCCCCGGCTCTCCGGGGCCGAGATGGCCAACATCCTGGCCTACATGCAGAGCCTCAAGCCGAAGGGGAACTAGCCTCCGCAAGTTCAAGAAGCTTACTCGGCCGATGCGGCGTGCGTGCGGCCGCCGCAAGGTGCGCCCTCAC
>MGDP01000034.1:1680-13242 GCA_001790955.1 Candidatus Tectomicrobia bacterium RIFCSPLOWO2_12_FULL_69_37 | reverse complement strand
GTACGTCGCGGAGGAGGGGGGCACGGTCTTCCGCTTCGACACGCGGGACTTCTCCAAGCCCGCCCTGGCCGAGCGCAAGGCCTTCTTTCCCGCCGGGGTGAAGCTGACCGGCCTGGCCTTCCTGATCGGCGAGCAGTCCATCATCGCCGCGGGCTCGGACGGCGCGGTGGACGTTTATTTCCGCCTCCAGCGGCAGGGGGCCGCCACCAAGGACGGCTTCGAGATGGTGCGGGGCCACCGGCTCGAGCCCCACGCCGGGCCCGTCCGCCGCCTCGACGTGAGCAAGCGCAGCAAGATGCTCGTCACGGCGGACGCCGGGGGGAACGTCTGGCTCCGCCACGCCACGAGCGAGCAGGTCATCCTCCGGATGAAGGGCAAGGCGGCGGGGGGGTACGACGGCATCTCCCTCGCGCCGCGGGACGACGGGATCCTGGCCGTCGCGGCGGACCGCCGCGCCTCCCTTTGGAGCGTCCACGCCCCCCACCCGGAGACGACGTGGCGCAGCCTGTTCGGGGCGATCTGGTACGAGGGCTACCCGGAGCCCTCCTACACCTGGCAGTCCTCCTCGGGCACCGACACCTTCGAGCCCAAGTTCTCGCTCGTCCCGCTCGTCTTCGGCACCATCAAGGCGACGCTCTATTCCCTGGTGTTCGCCATCCCGATCGCTCTCCTGGCCGCCGTGTACACCTCGGAGTTCGTGCACCCGGCCGTCCGGGGGACCCTCAAGCCCGTCATGGAGATGATGGCCTCGCTCCCCTCGGTGGTGCTGGGCTTCATCGCGGCGCTGATCCTGGCGCCCATCGTCGAGAGGTGGATCGCCTCGGTGTTCCTGCTGTTCGCGCTGCTCCCCCTGAGCCTCGTCGGTTCGGCCTACCTGTGGCAGCTGGTGCCCCTCGATCTGTCGAGGCGCCTGGACGGCCTGCCCAAGTTCGCCCTGATGTTCGTGGCCATCTTCGCCGCCTTCGGCCTCTCCTGGCTGCTGGGCGCCCGGTTCGAGTGGCTGTTCTTCTACGGCGACCTCAAGGCCTGGGTGAACGGGGACGTGGGGACGGGCGCGCCCTTCCTCTTCCTCGTCTTCCTGCCGGGGGCCTGCCTCGCCGTGTTCCTGGGGGCCAGGCGGTGGCTCGAGGAGTGGACCCGCGAGAAGGTCCAGCGCCTCTCCGAGTTCCAGGGCGCCCTGTTCGCCGGGGCGCGCTGGCTGGCCCTCCTGGCCGCCGCGGCGCTCGCCGCCTGGGCCGTCGCCTGGGCCGCCTCCGCGCTTGGGCTCGACCCGAGGGGAGGCGTGGTGGGCACCTACGTCCAGCGCAACGTCCTGGTGGTGGGCTTCGCCATGGGTTTCGCAGTCATCCCCATCATCTACACCATCGCCGAGGACGCCCTGAACGCCGTCCCCTCCCACCTGCGGGCGGCGAGCCTGGCCTGCGGGGCGACGCCGTGGCAGACGGCCTGGCGCGTGGTGCTCCCCACGGCGATGAGCGGGGTGTTCGCCGCCGTCATGGTGGGGATGGGGCGGGCCGTGGGGGAGACGATGATCGTGGTCATGGCGGCGGGGAACACCCCCATCCTCGACTGGAACCTCTTCAACGGCCTTCGGGCGCTCTCGGCGAACATCGCCGTGGAACTCCCCGAGGCCGTCAAGGACGGCACGCTCTACCGCGTGCTCTTCCTCGCGGGCCTGACGCTGTTCGTGATGACGTTCATCCTCAACACGCTGGCCGAGATCGTCCGGATCCGCTTCCGCCGGCGGGCCGTCCAGCTCTAGCCGGGCGGATGAGAAGGGGCCGATGAGATGAGAACCGAGGACGGGAAGGCCCAGGCGCCCGCCCCGGCCCCGCCGGACGGCCGCCCGGCCCGCCCCGGGGAGAGCAACGGCGCCGAGCAGCTGCCGCCCGCCCCCGCGGCTCCCCCTGCGGGCGCGCCGCGCCGCAGGAAGATGGGGCACG
The DNA here is from genome assembly GCA_001790955.1 of Candidatus Tectomicrobia bacterium RIFCSPLOWO2_12_FULL_69_37. Classification (GTDB taxonomy): domain Bacteria; phylum UBA8248; class UBA8248; order UBA8248; family UBA8248; genus 2-12-FULL-69-37. The sequence continues at coordinate 11,299 of MGDP01000034.1, read as the reverse complement.
CGGACTTCTCCTCGCGGGGCGAGCCCATCCTCTGGACCCTGGGCGGCGGGCTGGCGCTGGGGGTCATCCTGATCACCGGTTTCCTCGTCATGGTGTTCTGGAACGGGCTCGTCACCTTCTACCCCGGACCCATCGAGGTGGTGACCCTCAAGGACGGCAAGCTCGTGGCGGGCGAGCCCGCGCGCTCCGAGGTGTTCCGCCCCGGGCCGGAGGTTCTCCGGACGCTGGACGAGGCCGCGCGGCGGGCCGTCGCGGCCAGCGGCGGCTATGTCTCCCGCACCCTCTACCGGATCGGGAATTACGACCTCTACAACGAGGACTTCCGCTGGGTGCCGGAGTTCGAGGTGAGGGAGGTGCGGACCCCGCCCGACATGTTCTTCATCGAGCGCCTGGAGTGGGGCTCCTTCGTGGGCCGGATCAAGGCCCTCAAGCGGGACGGCCAGGTGCTGGAGGCCGGGAAGTTCGGTCTGGGGAACCTTCGCGGGGAGCACGCGGAGGCCCGCGCCCGCTGGCAGCGGGTCCGCCGCATCGAGCGGACCGAGATCGGCGAGGTGAACCACTACCTCGAGAAGGAGCGCCTCGCCGTCCGCCGCGCCGCGCTCGCCCACGGCGAGGGGAGCGCCCAGCACCGCGAGGCCCAGGCCGCATCCGCCCCGCGCACCGAGGCGCTCAAGAAGCGGCACGCCGGGCTCTCGGCCCAGGCGAAGGCCGTCAAGGAGGTGGACGAGAAGGTGCACCTCGTGCTGGCGGACGCCGCCGGGCGTGAGAAGGAGATCCGCCTCTCCGAGGTGGTGCGCTTCTACCCCGCGAACAGCCTGGGCTGGGGGGACAAGGCGGGCGTCTATTTCTCGCGGTGGTGGGAGTTCCTCACGGAGGAGCCGCGCGAGGCGAACACCGAGGGGGGCGTGCTGCCCGCCATCTTCGGGACCGCCGCCATGACCATCCTCATGGCCCTCGCGGTGGCCCCCTTCGGGGTGGTGACCGCCCTCTACCTGCGCGAGTACGCCAGGCAGGGGCGCCTGGTCTCCATCGTGCGGATCTCGGTGAACAACCTGGCCGGGGTGCCCTCCATCGTCTACGGGGTGTTCGGCCTGGGCTTCTTCGCTTACATCGTGGGGGCCACGATCGACCAGCTCTTTTACTCCGAGCGGCTGCCCAGCCCCACCTTCGGGACGGGAGGGCTCCTGTGGTCCTCCCTCACCCTGGCCCTCCTCACCGTGCCGGTGGTGATCGTGGCGACCGAGGAGGCTCTCTCGGCGGTGCCCCGCTCGGCGCGCGAAGGCTCGCTCGCCTGCGGAGCCTCGAAGTGGCAGACCATCCGCCGCATCGTGCTGCCCCAGGCCATGCCGGGCATCATGACGGGCCTCATCCTGGCCATGGCGCGCGGGGCGGGGGAGGTGGCGCCGCTCATGCTGGTGGGGGTGGTCAAGCTGGCGCCGGAGCTCCCGATCGACGGCTTCTTCCCCTTCATCCACCTCGAGCGGAGCTTCATGCACCTGGGCTTCCACATCTACGACGTGGGGTTCCAGTCGCGGAACTCCGAGGCGGGGAAGCCGATGGTGTTCGTGACGACCCTGCTCCTCATCGGCCTCATCGCGGTGATGAACGCCTGGGCGATCTGCGTCCGCAACCGGCTGAAGCGGAAGCTCTCGGCCGGGCACTTCTAGGAGTCCGTTCATGGCGGCGGCGGCGCCGGGCCTGGGCCTGGAGATGGAAGAGACGGTCTACCACGTGAAGGAAGGAGCCGAGGGGGCCAACCTCGAGCTCGAGAACTTCTGCCTCTGGTACGGCAAGGCGCAGGCCCTCCACGGCATCGGGATGAAGGTCCAGAAGGGGATCGTCACGGCCCTGATCGGGCCCTCGGGCTGCGGCAAGTCCACCCTCCTGCGCTCGATCAACCGGATGAACGACCTCATCGACGGCCTCTCCGTCCGCGGGAGCATCCGGCTCGACGGGAAGGACATCAACGCCCCCGGCGTGGACGTGATCAAGCTGCGCAAGCGGATGGGCATGGTCTTCCAGAAGCCCAACCCCTTCCCCATGTCCGTCTTCGAGAACGTGGCCTACCCCCTCCGGGTGGACGGGGTGCGCGACCGCAGGATGCTGGCGGACGCCTGCGAGCGGGCGCTGGGCGAGGCCGCCCTGTGGGAGGAGGTCAAGGACCGGCTCCAGGAGAACGCCCTGGGCCTCTCCGGCGGGCAGCAGCAGCGCCTGTGCATCGCCCGGGCCATCGCCTCGGACCCGGACGTCCTGCTGATGGACGAGCCCTGCTCGGCCCTCGACCCCATCGCTACGGCCCGGATCGAGGAGCTCATCGCCCGGCTGCGCGGCCATTTTACAATCGTGATCGTCACCCATAACATGCAACAGGCCGCCCGGGTGTCGGACAACACGGCCTTCATGTACCTGGGGAGGCTCATCGAGTACGGCGGCACCAACGAGATATTCGTGAATCCGAGGCTCCCCCGGACTTCGGATTACATCACCGGCCGCTTCGGCTAGGCCGCGGGGAGGGATTCATGTCCATCGCAGGCGGGAAGACCCACACGAGCTCGGATTTCGAGAAGGAGCTGGCCGAGCTGCGCCGCATGATCCTCGAGCTGGGCGCCAAGGTCGAGCTCATGACGGCCAAGGGCATGGAGAGCCTCTTCAAGCGGGACTCCAGCCTGGCCGAGCGGGTCATGTCCTGGGACGACGAGGCGGACGCCCTGAACGCCGGGATCAACGACCTCTGCCTGCGCATGATGGCCCTGCGCCAGCCCACGGCGGGGGACCTGCGCCTCATCCTCGCGGGCGTCAAGGTGGCCTCCTCGCTGGAGCGCATCGGCGACCTGGCGGTCAACATCACCGAGCGCGTGCTGGAGCTGAACGAGGAGGCGCCGCTGAAACCCTACGTGGAGCTGCCCCGGATGTCGGAAGCGACCCGGCTGATGCTGCGCGAGAGCCTGGACAGCTTCGTGAAGGAGGACGCCGACCTCGCCATAAAGGTCGTCCGCAGCGACGACGAGGTGGACACGATGAACCAGCAGCTCCTCCGCGAGCTCCTCACCTACATGATGGAGGACGCGCGGAATATCGGCCGCTGCCAGCGCCTCATCTTCGTCTCGAAGTACCTCGAGCGCATCGCCGACCACGCCTCCGGCGTCGCCAAGACGGTCTACTTCATGATCCGCGGCGGCTTCCCCCCCAAGCGGGCCTGGAAGAAGCAGCTGCCCCCTAAGCGGCTCGCTTGATCCTCCCCCCGGCTCTCGCCCCCTCCAGGTGGCGGATTTGACACCTCCGGTTCGCTCTTTTATCGTTGGGGCGTTTCCCGGGGTTGGGTCCGGCCGCTTGGGGAGGGTCGCCGGTGCGTGCCATCGTCCAGCTTTTCACCAAGTCCCCCTTTGGGGCTCTCAAGCAGCACATGCTCAAGGGGGGGGAGTGCGTCGGGCAGGTCCGCTCCATGTTCGAGGCGATGCTCGACGGGGATGACGCCCGCCTCGCCTCCATCGCCAAGCAGATCTCGAAGACCGAGCACCGCGCCGACGAGATCAAGAACGAGATCCGCGACAACCTGCCGCGCAGCATCTTCCTGCCGGTGGACCGCGCGGACTTCCTGAGCGTCCTCTCCCAGCAGGACAGCATCCCCGACACGGTCGAGGACATCGCCGTCCTCCTCACCGTCCGCAAGACCTTCGTGCCCCCCTCCTGGCGGGAGCTCCTCCTCGGCTACGTGGACAAGTGCGTGGAGACCTTCCGCGCGGCGGAGGAGGTGGTCACTCACCTCGACGAGCTCGTGGACGTGGGCCTGACCGGGCCCGACGCCGAGGAGATGGTGGAGAAGATCAACCGCATCGGCCAGCTGGAGTGGGAGGCCGACAAGGCCCAGTTCGACATGCTCCACAAGATGTTCGAGATGGAGGAGCAGCTCAAGCCCGTGGATCTTTTCTGGTGGTCCAAGATCTTCCGCGAGGTGGGCGACATCGCCAACTACTCGGAGAAGACGGCGGACCGCATCCGCTTGATGCTCTACAAGAAATAAGCAGGCTCGCGCCAAACCGTCTCGGCCCAGGCATCGCCCTCTCTCCCGCTCCGCCCGGGGACCGCAAGCCGGCATGGGTTTCTCCCTCACGCTGCTGCTCGTCCTGACCTGCGTCTTCGCCTTCTACATGGCGTGGGCCATCGGCGCGAACGACGTGGCGAACGCCATGGGCGCCGCGGTGGGGAGCGGCGCGCTCGGCCTCGGCGCCGCCCTCATGATCGCCGGGGTGGCCGAGTTCCTGGGCGCGGTCCTCGTGGGCGAGCACGTCACCTCCACCATCCACCAGGGCATCGTGAACCCCGCCCTCTTCAAGGGGAAACCCGGGGAGTTCATGATGGGCATGTCGGCGGCGCTCCTGGGCTCCGCCTTCTGGCTGCACGCCGCCACAGTCCTGGGGCTCCCCGTCTCCACCACCCACTCCATCGTGGGCTCGGTGGTGGGGTTCGGGCTGGTCGCCCGCGGGGTGGACGGGCTCTATCTCGGCAGCCTCGCCGGCATCGTGGCGAGCTGGTTCGTCTCCCCGGTGGCGGGAGGCCTCCTGAGCTTCGGGATCTACTACTTCATCCGGGACAAGATCCTGGCCGTCCGCGACCGGGACGAGGCCACCCGGCGCTACGCCCCCTTCATCCTCTTCGTCGTCGTGGTGGTGCTGCTTCAGTCCTTCGTCTTCAAGGGCATGAAGAACCTGAAGCTCCCCGTGAACTTCTGGACCGTGCTCCTCCTCGGCCTCCTTCTCGGAGGGGCCGTGGCCCTGATCACCCGCCGCTGGCTGGGTGCGGGAAGCCCGATCCGGCGGGGGGACCTGACGAACCGCTTCTTCGGCTTCCTCATGGTGGCCACGGCGGGCTACGTCGCCTTCGCCCACGGGGCGAACGACGTGGGGAACGCCGTGGGGCCCCTCGCCGCCGTCCTGGACATCTACCGCTCGGGTGCGGTGCCCACGGCCAAGGTGACCGTCCCCTGGTGGGTGCTCGGGCTCGGCGGGGTGGGGATCGTCGCGGGGCTCGGCGTCTACGGGCGGGAGGTCATCGCCACCATCGGGGGGAAGATCACCGAGATCAACCCGCAGAACGGCTTCGCCGCCCAGTTCGGGGCGGCGGCCACCGTCCTCCTCGCCTCCCAGCTCGGGCTGCCCATTTCCACCACCCACACCATCGTCGGGGCGGTCATCGGGGTGGGCATGGCGAGGGGGGTGGAGGCGCTCGACCTGCGCGTGATCCGCAACATCATCTCGTCCTGGGTGCTGACCCTGCCCTTCGCGGCGGGGGCCACCATGCTCATCTTCCGGGTGCTGGAGTATTTCTTCGGCTAGCTTTCCGCTCCCTCAAGCCTCATCTGGCTGACGCGCCGCAGGGGCGGCCGGCCGGCCGCCCCTGCAAATCATGCGGGGGAGATATGGGTTGCTCTCGATTCCCCGCTAGATCGCCTCGTCCCCGTCCGGCGCCGTTTCCTCCGTGATGTCGTCCGTCCGTGCAACGGCGGGGAGGCCCGCGCCCCTCCTCAGCCGCTCGGCGAGGCGGCTCCAGCGCCTTCTCACCCGCGCGTTCTTGATGGCGATGGCGAGCGCCTTCTTGGTGCCCACGAAGACCGCCAGCCGCCGCGCCCGGGTCAAGGCGGTGTAGACGAGGTTGCGCTGGAGCATGGGGAAGTGCTGGGTGTGGAGGGGCACCACCACCGCCGGGTACTCGCTCCCCTGGCTCTTGTGTACCGTCACCGCGAAGGCGTGGACCACCTCGTCCAGGCTCCCCCCCGTGTACTCGACCAGCTCCCCGTCGAAGGCCGCCCAGAGCGCCCCCTCGCCCGGGTCCACCCGCTCCACCACCCCGATGTCCCCGTTGAAGACGTTCTTCTCGTAGTTGTTCCGGATCTGGATGAGCTTGTCCCCCTTCCGGAAGGCGCGCCCCCCGGCGGGGAGGAGGGCCCCTCCGTCCGGGGGGTTCAAGGCCTCCTGGAGCCTCTCGTTCAGGCTCTGCACCCCCAGCACCCCGCGCTGCATGGGGGAGAGCACCTGGATCTCCTGGATGGGGTCGAGCCCGAAGCGGCGGGGGATGCGCTCCCGGCACAATTCGACGATGAGGTCGGCGCAGCGCGCCGGGTCCGCCTCCTCGATGAAGAAGAAGTCCGCCCCCTCGCGGTCCTCCCGGGCCTCGCGCGGCATCTCCCCCCGGTTCACCCGGTGGGCGTTCTCGACGATGAGACTCTCCTTGGCCTGGCGGAACACCTCGGTCAGCCGCACCACCGGCACCCCGCCCGACTCGATCACGTCCCGGAGCACGTTCCCCGGCCCTACCGAGGGGAGCTGGTCCACGTCCCCCACGAGGACGAAGGTGGCCGCGTCCGGCACCGCGCGCAGGAGGCTCGCGGCGAGGTGGACGTCCAGCATCGAGGCCTCGTCGATCACCACGGCGTCCGCCGCCAGGGGGTTGGAGGCGTTCCGGGCGAAGCCGCCCTGCACCCAGCTGTACTCCAGCAGGCGGTGGATGGTGCTCGCCTCGTGGCCCGTCACCTCGGCCAGGCGCTTGGCCGCCCGCCCGGTCGGAGCGGCGAGGAGCACCTGGAGGCCGAGCTGGCCGTAGAGTTTCGTGACGGCGCTGACGATGGTGGTCTTGCCCGTCCCGGGGCCGCCCGTGACGACCAGGGCCTTCTCGGCGAGGGCGTCCTCGATGGCCCGGGCCTGATCCCCCGTCGCCTGGCCCCCCTCCAATGCCCTTTGGGCGAGGCGGCGCAGGCGATCGCGCAGGTTCTCCCCCGAGACGCCCAGCCCGCGCAGGGCGGCCTCGAGCCGCACCTCGTCGCGCGCGGTCCTGAGGAGCCCCGTCAGCCGCCGGGCCACCTCGCACTCGGCGGCGTGGAGGGCGCGGAGGTAGAGGGCGCGGCCCTCGGGGCCCTCTCCCGTCTCCTCCACCACGACCGCCCCCTGGCGCCGCAGGGACTCCAGCGCCTCCTCCACCTGGGCGGGCTCGACGCTCAGGAGCTGGGCGGCCTCCTCCACCGCCCCCTGCCAGGGCACGAAGACGTGGCCGTCCCGCTCCGAGAGCTGCTGGAGCAGGTAGAGCGCCCCCGCCGCGCAGCGGGCGGGGGAGTCCGCCGGGAAGCCGATCTGCCGGGCCACCCGGTCGGCGGTGCGGAAGCCCACCCCGAAGATGTCGGTGGCGAGGCGGTAGGGGTTCTCGCGCAGGATGGGGATGGCCTGGGCCCCGTAGGAGCGGAAGATCTTCTCGGCCAGGTGGAGGGAGAGGCCGTGCTGCTGGAGGAAGAGCATCACCTCCCGGGCCTCGCCGTGGCTGCGCCAGCTCTCGACGGCCTCGGCCAGCCTCTTCTCGCCCAGGCCGGGGATTTCCAAAAGGCGCTGGGGCTCCTTGTCGAAGACCTCCAGCGTCCGCTCGCCAAAGCGCTCAACGATGCGCTTGGCCATCGCCGGCCCGATGTGCTTGACGGGCCCCGCGGCGAGGAACTTCTCGATCCCCTCGGCCGTCGCGGGGGCGATGGGCTGGGCCACCGTCACCTGGAACTGGCGGCCGTAGCGGGGGTGGTCCTTCCACTCCCCCTCGAAGCGCACCCGCTCCCCCTCGCGGAGTGTTCCCAGGTGGCCCACGGCCACCACGGTGGCCTCGCTCTCCTCGGGGAGGATGACCAGGACGGTGTAGCCCGTGTCCTCGGCCCGGAAGCGGATGCGCTCGACCGTGCCGGTGAGCGTCCCCTGCCCGAACAGGCCGGCCTGGGACGCGCCTCCGCTTGTGCCACCCCAAGCGGCAGGCCGCTTGGGGACCCCGAATGGGGGGGAGGGCCTGCGGGGGAAGCGGGGCATGGCAATTATTTTTTAAGAGAGGAAATTAGCATTTTGACGGCGTTATGAATCGACTCTTCCGACTGAGAAGCGAAAACGACCGAATCAATGGCTGTCGACTTTAGCCGACTCTGTACGTTTACATGTTCATCTATAAACGGATAGTAGATGACCGCACTAAAGCTTGCGTGTGGGAAGGCCTTCTTTAACTTGTCTGCTTTGTTGACTATTTCGTCGCAGCGTTTATGAATGTCTCGTCGCGCCTCGATCCTCTTTATGTCTATTCCTATCTCTATAGTCCCTTGCCTGGGACTTGCGGCGTCTAGTTCAAACTCCTCATCCTCAGAGTGAAATTTCCGCTTGCGGAATGTTCCAATTTTGTTCAGGGCTTCTAGAACGAGTTTCTCCCATCTTCCCTTGCCTTTGCGAATTTCTTTGTCAATAAACCAAATTCGGTCAATTTGGCATAGCGCGGGAAGTTCCAGGTAAGAGGGTAGGAATGGTTTGATAAATCCCGCAATTACTTTCGCTTGAGACTCGTCGAGCCGCGGATTGTAAGTGTCTAGATTGCTGATGCCGAGATCGCGTTCGATGGCGCGCGCGGCAACGTTGCAAGCGGCGAGAAGGCCCTTGAGTATGATGGGATATTTCGAGATTGCTTCCGCCAAGTTTAGGGCGCTCATACTTGAAAAGATTACGACATCCACTTCTCGCCTTTCGATAAATGGCGAAAAGGCCTGTTGCAATGCAGTTTCGACTGTCTCGAGTCGAGTGTCTGCATCTTCTGTTACCCATTCCATGTAATCGCGATGACTGCCATATCCGTCAGCCATCAGTTGCTTCCGTCACAAAAGAATTCCCTCTTGTGGGCGAATTGACCTCCTAAGCATTCTATCCGGTTATGGCGACTTTAGAGAAGAGACCCCCGGTTGCTTCTGCGACGCGGCTCCTGGCGATCTCGAAATAATGCTTGTCTATTTCGTACCCGATGCTATTTCGGCCCCATCGGGCTGCGGCGGCATTGGTCGTTCCGGTTCCCATGAATGGATCCACGACCGTGTCTCCCGCAAAGCTAAACATGCGGATAAGCCGCTCCGCTAGCTCCATTGGGAATGGGGCAGGATGATTCCTGGTCGATGCACCCGTTACTCCTGTCCAAATTTGTTGAAACCAAAGCCGATGATTTTCTTCTGAAATTATGCTTAGCACTCTTTTGGCAACACTTGGCTTTCGGTAACCCCCTGGTTTCCTCTCCATTAGGATGAATTCAATATCGTTTTTAATTACCGCGTTCGGTTCATATGGTTTTCCAAGAAATCCAGACCCGTTTTCCACTTCATAAGCGGCATTTGTTATTTTGTGCCAGATGATCGAAGCAAGATTATCAAAACCAATCTTTCTGCAATGTTCTTGGATAGAAGCATGTAATGGCACTACTGTATGTCGACCGTCGTTCTGCCTCCGGGAAAGACAGACATCTCCGACCACGCAAATCAGACGCCCTCCTGGCACGAGAGCTTGGTAACATTTTTCCCATACCCTACCGATCTCTTGAAGAAACTCCTCGTAGCTGACGATATGCCCCAACTGTCCTTCGCAATCACGATATCGCTTTAATGTCCAGTATGGAGGCGAAGTCAAGATCAAATGAACGCTACCAGGCTCAAGGGCTGACATCGTGCGGGCATCAGAACAAAGCAATCTATGATGAGTAGGGATTTGACGCACCAAATTTTCGATTTCCCTTATTAATCTCTCGTTTTTTGCAATGCGTGGGATATCTGTTTGGGGATTATCGAGAGAACTGACCT
>MGDP01000034.1:0-1633 GCA_001790955.1 Candidatus Tectomicrobia bacterium RIFCSPLOWO2_12_FULL_69_37 | reverse complement strand
CGGTGGCCTCGCTCTCCTCGGGGAGGATGACCAGGACGGTGTAGCCCGTGTCCTCGGCCCGGAAGCGGATGCGCTCGACCGTGCCGGTGAGCGTCCCCTGCCCGAACAGGCCGGCCTGGGACGCGCCACCAGATGCGGGGGAGGGCCTGCGGGGGAAGCGGGGCATGGGGCGCGCCTCATCCGTGCGTTGCGGGCGTCCTTACCCTACCACACGGCGCGGCGGGGGCGCGCTCACCCCTTCCCCCACAGGCTCGCCGCCCCGTTCAGGATGAACTGAACGGCCAGGGCGGTGAGGAGGAGCCCGACGAGCCTCTCCAGCACCCGGGACCCCAGGGTGCCCAGGAAGTGCGAGAGGGCGATGGACCAGCGCAGGGCCAGGTAGGCGGTCAGGGTGACGGCGGCGATGGCGAGGGCGAGGACGGCGCTTTGGGCGAAGGTGCCGGCCTTGCCGCCCAGCACCAGGGCGGCCGAGATGGCCCCCGGCCCGGCGAGGAGGGGGATGGCGAGGGGGGTGATGGCGATGTCCTCCTTGGCGCGGCCCGCGGCCTGCTCCTCGGGGCTCGTGCGCAGGGCCACGCGCTGGGCGCGCACCATGTCGAGGGCGGCCAGGAGGAGGATGATCCCCCCCGCGATCTGGAAGGCCGGGTAGGTGATCCCGAGGAGCCGGAAGAGCCCCAGCCCCCCGAAGGCGAAGAAGAGGAGCACGAGGCCCGCCGTGAGGCTCCCGGTGCGGGCCATGCGCAGCCGCTCCGCGGGGCTGTTGTCCACCGTCATGGCCACGAAGGGGGCGGCCACGCCGATAGGGTCCACGATGGCGAAGAGGGTGGAGTAGGCGAGGAGGAAGAACGCGAGGAGGTCCATGGCCGTGGAGGGGGCTCAGGCGGGGGAGGGCCCCGCCTCGCGCGCCTTGGCCTCCTCCCAGAGGCGGTCGAGCTCCTCCAGGGGGACTTGCTCGGGGGAGAGCCCCCGGGCGCGGAGCTGGGCCTCGATGAAGTGGAAGCGGGCGGTGAAGCGGCCGACCGCGGCCTGGGCGGCCTGCTCGGCGTCCACCCGGAGCTTGCGGGCGAGGTTCACGGCGGCGAAGAGGAAGTCCCCCAGCTCGCGCTCGAGGGCGCCGCTGTCTTTTTGCTGGAGGGCCTTCTGAAGCTCGGCCCACTCCTCCTCGACCTTCTTGGCCGGGCCCCCGGCGTCCTTCCAGTCGAAGCCCACCCGGGCGGCCTTGCCCTGGAGCCGCTGGGCGCGGAGGAGGGCGGGGAGCGCCGCGGGCACCCCGTCCAGGATGGAGGGGCTCCCCTCCTTCTCCCCGTCCCGGGCGCGGCCGTTCCGCTTCTGGATCTCCCAGTTGCGCAGGACCTCGGCGCTGGTGCGGGCCTGGCCCTCGCCGAAGACGTGGGGGTGGCGCTCGATCATCTTCTCGGCCAGGCCCTGGGCCACTTCGAAGGCGTCGAAGAGCCCCCGCTCCCGGGCGAGCTGGCAGTGGAAGATCACTTGCAGCAGGAGGTCCCCCAGCTCCTCCCGGAGCCGGGCCGCGTCCCCCGCGTCGATGGCCTCCAGGACCTCGTAGGCCTCCTCGATGAGGTAGGGCTTGAGGCTCTTGTGGTCCTGCTCCCGGTCCCAGGGGCAGCCGTCCGGC
>MGDP01000033.1 GCA_001790955.1 Candidatus Tectomicrobia bacterium RIFCSPLOWO2_12_FULL_69_37 | reverse complement strand
CTTCATGGACTGGATGACGCGCCCCGGGAGACTCCCGATGTAGGTGCGCCGGTGGCCGCGGATCTCGGCCTCGTCCCGCACCCCGCCCAAGGAGACGCGCACGAACTTCCGCCCCAGGGCGTTGGCGATGCTCTTGCCGAGCGAGGTCTTGCCCACCCCCGGAGGCCCCACGAAGCAGAGGATGGGCCCGCGGATGGCCTGGTTGAGGATCTTCACGGCGATGTGCTCGAGGATGCGCTCCTTCACCTTCTTCAGGCCGAAGTGGTCCTGGTCGAGCACGGCGCGCGCGGCGGCCAGGTCGTGGCGGTCCCGGGTCTCCTGGGTCCAGGGCACGTCCAGGAGCCACTCCACGTAGGAGCGGACCACCGAGGCCTCGGCCGAGAGGGGGGTCATCATCTCCAGCCGCTTGATCTCCTTCTCGACCTTTTCGGCGACCTCGGCGGGGAGCTTGACCTCCTTGGCCTTGCGTCGCAGCTCCTCCCCCTCGGCGAAGAGGCCTTCGCTCTGGCCCAGCTCCCGCTGGATGGCCTTGAGCTGCTCGGTGAGGAAGAACTCCTTCTGGCTGCGGTCCATCTGGCGCCGCACCCGGGTGCGCAGGCGCCGCTCCACCTTGAGGAGCTCGATCTCGTTCTCGAGGAGGGTGGCGAGCGAAACCAGCCGGGCGGCGGGGTCCGCTTCCTCCAGCAGGCGCTGCTTGTCCGCGAGCTTGAAGGAGACGTTCGCCGCGACGCCGTCGGCGATGGCGGCGGGCTCCCCCAGCGCCTCGACCGAGGCGTAGGCCTCGTGGGGGATGCGGTGGTTCACCCGGAGGTAGTCCTCGAAGCGGGCGAGGAGGGCCCGGCAGCGGGCCTCCAGCTCGACCGGGTCCCCCTCGGGCTCGCGCACCAGGGAAGCGGTGGCCCAGAGGGCCTCGCCCTCGGGCTGGAACCCCTCGATGCGGCAGCGCGCCGTGCCCTCCAGGAGGACCTTCGCCGTGCCGTCGCTCAGGCGCATGAGCTGGACGATCTCGGCCACCGTGCCGACGCGGTGGAAACCCTTCGGCGGCTCGGGCTCCTCCTCGCGGAGGTCGCGCTGGAGGACGGCGATGACGCGCCGCACGTCCGGCGGGATGGCCTCCACCGTCGCCAGCGCCCGGCCCCGGGAGACGAAGATGGGCGAGATCATGCGGGGGAAGAGCACCATGTCCCGCAGGGGGAGGCAGGGCAGATGGACGGCCTCGGGCTTCACGGGGACCTCGGGGGCAAGCGGCGGGGAGGCGGCGCGGTGGAGGTCAACGGATCAGCTGGCCTTCTCGTACACGAGAAGGGGCTTCTCCTTGCGCTGGACAACCTGCTCGTTGATCACCACTTCCTTGACCCCGGCCATGGAGGGCAGGTCGAAGAGGGTCTCGAGCATGAGGTCCTCGATGATGGCGCGGAGGCCCCGGGCGCCGGTGTTGTGTTCGAGGGCCTGCTGGGCGATGGCGCGCAAGGCCTCCTCGGTGAAGCGGAGGATGACGTCCTCGAACTGGACGAGCTTGCGGTACTGCTTGATGAGGGCGTTGCGCGGCTCGGTGAGGATGCGCATGAGGGCGGCCGCGTCGAGGTCGCCGAGGGTGGCGACGACCGGGAGCCTCCCGACGAACTCGGGGATGAGGCCGTACTTGATGAGGTCCTCGGGGCGGACCATGGAGAGGGTCTCGCTCATCGAGGCGTCCTTCTCCGACTTGATGGAGGCCTCGAAGCCCATGCTCCGGCGCCCCACGCGGCGCCGGATGATTCCATCGAGCCCCACGAAGGCCCCGCCGCAGACGAAGAGGATGTTCGTGGTGTCCACCCGGATGAACTCCTGGTGGGGGTGCTTCCTCCCGCCCTGGGGCGGGACGTTGGCGACCGTCCCCTCGATGATCTTGAGCAGGGCCTGCTGGACGCCCTCGCCCGAGACGTCGCGGGTGATGGAGGGGTTCTCGCTCTTGCGGCTGATCTTGTCGATCTCGTCGATGTAGATGATGCCGCGCTCGGCCTTGGCCACGTCGTAGTCGGCGTTCTGGAGGAGCTTGAGGATGATGTTCTCCACGTCCTCGCCCACGTAGCCCGCCTCGGTCAAGGTGGTGGCGTCCACGATGGCGAAGGGCACGTCGAGGAGCCGGGCCAGGGTCTGGGCCAGGAGGGTCTTGCCAGAGCCGGTGGGGCCGATGAGGAGGATGTTGCTCTTCTGGAGCTCCACCTCGTGGAGGTCCGACCGGGCGTCGATGCGCTTGTAGTGGTTGTAGACGGCGACGGAGAGGATCTTCTTGGCGCGCTCCTGGCCGATGACGTGCTCGTCGAGGATGGCTTTGATCTCGGCGGGCTTGAGGAGGGCCTTGTGCTCGCGCTTCCGCTCCTCCTGCCACTCCTCCACCATGATCTCGTTGCAGAGGTCCACGCACTCGTCACAGATGTAGACGTGGGGGCCGGCGATGAGCTTCTTCACCTCCTCCTGCCCCTTCCCGCAGAAGGAGCAGCGCAGGGCGTCGCCTTTCTCCGAAGCGCGTTTCGGCATTCCACCCTCCTCCGCCGGGCCGGGCGGGCGGCCTCCCGGCCACCCTACGAGCCGCCGTTCTCCTTCTCTTTCTTCTCGTCCTTCTTTCCCTCCCCCTCCTTCCGGCCGGAGCCGTTCTGGGAGTTGACGTGCCGCGAGACGATGACGTCGTCCACCAGGCCGTACTCCTTCGCCCGGGCCGCCGTCATGAAGTTGTCCCGCTCGGTGTCGCGCTGGATGACGTCGATCTCCTGGCTGGTGTGCTTGGACAGGATGCGGTTGAGCTCCTCGCGCATGCGCAGGATTTCGCGCGCCTGGATGTCGATGTCGGTCGCCTGCCCCTGCACCCCGCCGAGCGGCTGGTGGATGAGGATGCGGGAGTTGGGGAGCGCGAAGCGCTTGCCCTTGGCCCCCGCCGCGAGCAGGAGCGCGCCCATGCTCGCCGCCTGGCCGATGCAGATGGTCGAGACGTCGGGCTTGATGTACTGCATGGTGTCGTAGACGGCCAGGCCGGCCGTGACGTGCCCGCCGGGGCTGTTGATGTACATGAAGATGTCACGGTCCGGCTCCTCGGCCTCGAGGAAGAGGAGCTGGGCGGTCACCAGGTTGGCGACGTAGTCGTCGATCGGGGTGCCGAGGAAGATGATGCGGTCCTTGAGCAGCCGGCTGTAGATGTCGTAGGCCCGCTCGCCCCGGTTCGTCTGTTCCACCACCATGGGGATGAGTGCCACCTTGGGTTCCTTTCTGCAGGCGTCTTTCGCCTACTGAGCGGCGGAAGCGCCGACTTTCGCCGCCGCCTCGACTTTCACCTCGACCTTGGCCTGGCCGTACAACCACTCGACGGTCTTATTATAGTTGATATTGGAGACGAGCGAATCCAGCCCCCCCGTCATGGCCATGCGCTTCTTGAGCTTCTCGGGGTCCATGCCGTAGCGGGCGGCCAGGCGCCGGACGTGGGCCTCGACGTCCTCTGCCTCGGCGCGGATGCCCTCCTTCTCGCGGACGCGCTCCACCAAGATGACCTCCCGCACCCGCCCGAGCGCCTCGGGCGCGAGCCGCTCGCGCACCTCGTCCTGCTGGGAGGGGGTGAGGCGGGCACCCTGGTTCTCCCGGCCGAGGCGGCGCTCCACTTCGCGCACCCGCTCGTCGAGCTCGGCCTTCACCAGGGTGGGCGGGACCTCGAAGGGGTGGGCCTCGACGAGCCCGCGCAGCAGCTCGCCCATCCCCTGCCCGCGCACCTGGGCGTCCTCCACGGTCTCCATCTCGCGGCGGATCTGGCCGCGCAGCTCCTCCACGGTGTTGAAGCCCCGCCCCAGCGAGCGCACGAACTCCTCGTTCAAGTCGGGCAGGTGGGGCTCCTTGAGGCCCTTGAGCTGGACCTTGAAGCGCAGGGCCTTGCCCGCCAGGGCCGGGGCCGCCGTGTCGGGGATCTGGATGTCCACCTCCTTCTCCCCGCCGAGCGGCATGCCGATCAGGGCGTCCTCGAGCGCCTTTTCGTTCTCGTCCTCGCCGAGCAGCATGGCTTGATTCTCCCCCTTGGTGCCGGGGACGGGCTCGCCCTCCTCGAAGGCCTCGATGTCGAACTGGACGTAGTCGCCCGCCTGGGCGGGGCGGTCCACCTCGTGGAAGTGGGCGGCCCGCTGGCGGAGGAGCCTGATCTGCGCCTCCATCGCCTCCTCGGTGACGGGCCGGCGGGTCACCGTGACGGCGAGGCCGGTGTACCCCCCCAGCTCGAAGGGGGGGATGACCTCCACCGTCGCCTTGTACTGGAGCTCGGGGGCGTCCTTCTCCATCGAGATGTCGGTGACGTTGGGCTCCCCGACGGGCCGCATCCCCCGCTCGACGAGGAGCTGCCGGTAGGAGGTCCCGATCACCCGGTTGACCACCTCGGCCTGGACCTCCTCGCCGTAGTAGCGCTCGAGGATCTGCCGCGGCACCTTGCCCTTGCGGAAGCCCTTGATGCGCACCCGCCCCGACAGCCGGGCGAAGGCCCGGTCCATCTCCCTGAGAACCTCCTCGCGGGGGACGGACACCTCGAGGCGCTTGGTGCACGCGTCGATGTCGCTCACCGTGGCCGGCATGCCTGGCTCGTCTCCATCAAACGGCCCCGGCGCGGGGCCTGGGTCTCGTGGTGCGAAGGGGGGGACTCGAACCCCCACGCCCGAAGGCACAGGATCCTAAGTCCTGCGCGTCTGCCAGTTCCGCCACCCTCGCACGGTCAAGGCTCACGCGCGGCCGCCGGGGACCGCGTAGCGCCGCTCCGGGCCGGGGCGAAAACCCTCGCCTCCCGGGCCAATCCGGCCCCAGGCCGAAGGACCAATGTAGCCGCCCCGCCACCGGGCGTCAATTGGCAAAGAACGGCGGGGGTTTCGGGCCCGGGACGGGCCCAAAAACCGGCTCCCGGGCTATCCCCGGCCCCCGGGGGAGGCCGCCCGGGCCGCCCCCGCGGGAGCCCCCTCGGGCTCGTAGCCCAGGATGGGGGAGAGCCAGCGCTCGGCGGTCGCGAGGTCCACCCCCCGGCGGCGGGCGTAGTCCTCCGCCTGGTCGCGGCCGATGCGGCCCACCCCGAAGTAGCACGCCTGGGGATGGGCGAAGTAGAAGCCGCTCACCGAGGCGGCGGGCAGCATGGCGAAACTCTCGGTGAGCCGCATCGAGGCCCGCTCCCCGGCGTTCAGGAGCTGGAAGAGCAGGGCCTTCCCGGTGTGGTCCGGGCAGGAGGGGTAGCCGGGCGCCGGGCGGATGCCCGGGTAGGCCTCGCGGATGAGCTCCTCGTTCGTGAGGCTCTCCGCGGGGGCGTAGCCCCAGAACTCCTTGCGCACTCGCTCGTGGAGCCGCTCGGCGAAGGCCTCGGCCAGCCGGTCGGCCAGGGCCTTGACCATGATGGCGCTGTAGTCGTCCCCCTTGCGCTCGAAGGCGCGGGCCAGCTCCTCCGCCCCGATGCCCGCCGTGACGGCGAAGGCTCCGATCCAGTCCGCCCGGCCGCTCTCCCGGGGGGCGACGAAGTCGGCGAGGCAGAGGTTGGGGCTGCCGGCCGCCTTGGCCATCTGCTGGCGCAGGAAGTGCGCCACCCCGAGCGCCCGCCCGTCCGGGCCGTAGAGCTCCACGTCATCCCCCACGGCGTTCGCCGGGAAGATGCCGAAGACCCCCGAGGCCCGCAGGAGCTTCTCCCGCACGATGCGGTCCAAGAGGGCCTGGGCGTCCTGGTAGAGGCTGCGGGCGGCCTCCGCCGCGGGGCCCGCATCCAGGATCTTCGGGAAGGTGCCCGAGAGCTCCCAGGTGGCGAAGAAGGGAGTCCAGTCGATCCGCCCGCTGAGCTCCTCCAGCGGGTAGCCCTCGAAGGCGCGCACCCCCGTGAAGGCGGGGGGCTGGATGGCCTCCCAGTCCGCGGCGGCGCGGTTGCGGCGGGCGTCGGCGAGGGAGAGCATGTCCGCCCGGGCGCGCCGGCTCTCGTGGCGGGCGCGGATGCCGGCGTACTCGGCCTTGACCTTGGCGGCGAATTCCCCGCGCCCCTCCCGGCTCATGAGGCTCCCCACGACGCCCACCCCGCGCGAGGCGTCCGTCACGTAGACGGTGGGGCCGCTGTACTGGGGCTCGATCTTGACCGCGGTGTGCACCTGGGAGGTGGTGGCCCCGCCGATGAGGAGGGGAAGGGTGAAGCCCTCCCGCTCCATCTCCTTGGCCACGTGCACCATCTCGTCGAGGGAGGGGGTGATGAGGCCGGAGAGCCCGATGATGTCCGCCTTCTCCGCGCGGGCTCTCTCGAGGATGCTCGCGCAGGGGGCCATCACCCCCATGTCGATCACCTCGTAGTTGTTGCACTGGAGCACGACGCCGACGATGTTCTTGCCGATGTCGTGGACGTCCCCCTTCACGGTGGCGAGGAGCACCTTGCCGTTCGAGCCGCCCTCGCCCTCCACCTTCCCCGCCTCGATGAAGGGGATGAGGTGGGCGACGGCCATCTTCATCACCCGGGCGCTCTTCACCACCTGGGGCAGGAACATCCGGCCCGAGCCGAAGAGGTCGCCCACCACGTTCATCCCGTCCATGAGGGGGCCCTCGATGACCTGGATGGGCCGGTCGAAGAGCTGCCGGGCCTCCTCGGTGTCCGCCACGACGTACTCGGTGATGCCTTTCACCAGCGCGTGCTCCAGGCGCTTCTGGACGGGCCACTCCCGCCAGGCCAGGTCCTCGGTGCGGGCCTTGCCCTTCCCCTTCACCTTCTCGGCCGCTTCCAGCAGGCGCTCGGTGGCGTCCGGGCGGCGGTTCAGGAGCACGTCCTCGATGCGCTCCAGGAGGTTCTTGGGGATCTCCTCGTAGACCGGCAGCGCCCCCGCGTTGACGATGCCCATGTCCAGCCCGGCCCGGATGGCGTGGTAGAGGAAGGCCGAGTGCATGGCCTCGCGCATGGGGTTGTTCCCGCGGAAGGAGAAGGAAACGTTGCTGATGCCCCCGCTGGTGAAGGCCCCCGGGAGCTCCCGCTTGATGCGGCGCACCGCCTCGATGAAGGCGAGGCCGTAGCCGTTGTGCTCCTCGATGCCGGTCGCCACGGCGAAGACGTTCATGTCGAAGATGATGTCCTGGGGCGCGAAGCCCGCCTTCTCGGTGAGGAGCCTGTAGGCCCGGGCGCAGATCTCGAACTTGCGCCCGGCCGTGTCGGCCTGGCCCCGCTCGTCGAAGGCCATCACCACGGCCGCCGCCCCGTAGCGGCGGACGAGCGTGGCCCGGCGGAGGAACTCCGCCTCCCCTTCCTTGAGGCTCAGGGAGTTCACCACCCCCTTCCCCTGGACGCACTTCAGGCCCGCCTCGATGACCTCCCACTTGGAGGAGTCGATCATGACGGGGACCCGGCAGATGTCCGGCTCCGCGGCCACGAGCTTGAGGAAGGTGGCCATGGCCGCCTGGGAGTCCAGCATGGCCTCGTCCATGTTCACGTCGATGACCTGGGCCCCGCTCGCCACCTGCTGGCGGGCGACCTCCAGGGCCTCCGGGAACTTCCCCTCCAGGATGAGCTTGGCGAAGCGGGAGGAGCCGGTGACATTAGTGCGCTCGCCCACGTTCACGAAGCCCGTCTCGGGCCCGGCGTTCAGGGGCTCAAGGCCGCTCAGGCGGCAGCGGCGGGGGACCTCGGGGATGGGCCTCGGGGCGGCCTTCCGCACGGCGCCGGCGATGGCCGCGATGTGCTCGGGCGTGGTGCCGCAGCAGCCGCCCACGATGTTCACCAGGCCGCTCCGGGCGAACTCCCCGAGGAGGTCCGCCATGTAGCCCGGGGTGTCGTCGTAGCCGCCGAACTCGTTGGGGAGGCCCGCGTTCGGGTGGGTGGAGACGGGCACCCCGGCCACCCGCGAGAGCTCCTCCACATACGGGCGCAGCTGCTTGGCCCCGAGGGCGCAGTTGAGCCCCACGCTCAGGGGCCGGGCGTGGGCGACCGAGTTCCAGAAGGCCTCGGCGGTCTGGCCCGAGAGGGTGCGGCCGCTCGCGTCGGTGATGGTGCCCGAGACCATGACGGGCACCCGCTCCCCCCGCTCCTCGAAGAGGGACTCGATGGCGAAGATGGCCGCCTTGCAGTTCAGGGTGTCGAAGACCGTCTCGACGAGGAGGAGGTCCGCGCCCCCGTCGAGGAGCCCCCGGGCCGCCTCGGCGTAGGCCTCCCGGAGCGCGTCGAAGCTGACGTTGCGGAAGCCCGGGTCGTTCACGTCCGGGGAGAGGGAGGCGGTGCGGTTCGTGGGCCCGATGGAGCCCGCCACGAAGCGGGGCTTGCCGGGGGAGCGGGCCTCGAACTTGTCCGCCGCTTCGCGGGCGAGGCGCGCGGCGGCCACGTTGAGCTCGTAGGCCAGGGCCCCCATGCGGTAGTCGGCCATGGAGATCGCGGTCGAGTTGAAGGAGTTGGTCTTGAGGACGTCCGCCCCGGCCTCGAGGTAGGCCTCGTGGATGGCGCGGATGAGATCGGGCCGGGTGAGGCAGAGGAGGTCGTTGTTCCCGCGCACCTCGACGGGATGGCTCTTGAAGCGCGCGCCCCGGAACTCCTCCTCCGAGAGGCGGTGGCCCTGGATCATGGTGGCCATCGCCCCGTCCAGCACCAGGACGCGGGAGCGGAGGATGGACTGGAGCTCCTGGGCGCGCGAACCGCGCGTGGTCATCGGCGATCCCCGTGGGCGGAGCCGGACAAGGAACTCCGGGCCGCTCCGCCCGCCCGGGGAGCGCCCGCCCCGCCTTTATAGGACATTTCCGCTTGGATTTCAGCCCCTTAGAAACGCCCCCGGAGGAGGGAGAGGGAGGGCGGCGGGAGGCCCGCTAGCCCTTGGGGGCCGGGGGCACCCGCCACTCCTCGACGAAGGCGTAGGCGTTGTGGTCGTGGATGGACTCGAAGTTCTCGACTTGGATCTGGAACCACCTGACGCGGGGGTCCTGGCGCAGGCGGAGGGAGGCCTCGCGCACCACGTCCTCGACGAAGCGCGGGTTGTCGAAGGCCTTCTCGGTCACGAACTTCTCGTCCTCGCGCTTGAGGACGGGGTAGAGGGCGCAGCTCCCGGACTCCTCGGCCACCTCGGCGATCTCCTCGATCCAGAGCTCCCCCTCGAAGCGGACCTGGATGTGGACGTTGCCCCGCTGGTTGTGGGCGCCGCGCGCGCTGATCTCCTTGGAGCAAGGGCACAGGGTGGCCACGTTCACCTTCACGCTCAGGACGAAGTCGTTCACGGCGCCGGCCGAGGCGTCGAAGCCGCACTCGAGGGCCATCATCCCCGAGGCGCCGGTGACGGGGGCCTCCCGCGTGACGAAGTAGGGGAAGGTCACCTCGAAATGGGCCGTCTGGGCGTCCAGGCGCTGGCGGATGGACTCGAGGATCTCGGGCACGCGGTCCACGCTGATGAGCCCGTTGTGCTCGTTCAGCACCTCGAGGAAGCGGCTCATGTGGGTGCCCTTGAACTGATGGGGCAGGTCCACGTACATGTTCACCGTCCCCACCGTGTGCTGGAACTTCTTGGCCCGGTCGCGGACCACGATGGGGTAGCGGATGTTCTTGACGCCCACCTTGTCGATCTTGACGTTGCGGTCGTCCGTGCCGCCCTGGACGTCGGCGAGGTCGGCGGATTCCGCGGGGGTTCCGGACATTGGAGGTGTTTCCTTTCCTCAAGGAGCCGCTCTGAAGCGGCCCCTCAGCGCTCGGGGTGGAGGAGCCGGCGGCGGTCGATCTCCGCCATCTTCTCCGAGACGGCCCGCGCGAGGTCGATGCCGCGCGCGTTCGCGTAATTCAGCAGGGCGATGAGGACGTCGGCCGCCTCCTCGGGGAAGGCCGCCGCTTCCACCTCCCGCCCTTTCCAGACCTTTTTCTCCAGATTGGCCAGCTCCCCGGTCTCCCCCGCGAGCTCCAGGGCGAAGAACCGGGGCTCCCGCTCGGGAAAGGCGGCCCGCTGGTAGGCGTCGAACTCTCCCTGGAGGTGCCGCAGACCGTCGTAGGAGCGGGGAAGGCGCGAGGAGCCTCCGTCCATCACGGTTCGATCGTCCTCCGTCGGGGGGCGCCGCGGCGCGCGGCGCAAGCCCGGCAAAAGTCTCTCATCCGCCCGCCCTTCGCGTCAACGAGGCCCGGAATCCGGGGGCTTCCCGGGTTTGACGCCCCACCGGCGGGAGAATACCCTGCGGGTCTGGGCGCGGGGCCGGGATCCCCGCCCTTCTCCTTCATCTATTCCAGGTCCTTCCGTTCGAGAGTCGAAAGGAGACTCGCCTTGCCGAATATCGACCTTCATCACCACATCTACATCCCCGAGGTCGAGGAGATCGTTGCCGCCGAGCGCAAGGGCCGGCCCCAGCACGCCGACAGCTTCGAGAACTTCTTCCCGCCCGTCTCCTCCGAGTACAACCGCCGCATGGCCCAGGAGAAATGGGCCGTGCAGCTGCGCGACGCCGGGCGCAAGCTGGCCGACATGAAGGCCGACCGGCTCGACATGGCCCTCATCTCCACCTCGCCCCCCCACTTCTTCTACTGGATCGGGGGCGCCCTCGGGGACCAGGTCTGCCGCATCACGAACGACGGCATCGTGAACTTCTGCCAGAAGCACCCCGACCGCTTCCGGGGGCTGGGCAACGTCCCCCTCCAGAACGGGGGCGAGGCGGCGGCGGCCGAGCTCGAGCGCGCCATGGGGATGGGGCTCCTCGGCTGCGTCATCGCCGACCGGGTGGGCCCCCACGCCCTGGACGAGCCCCAGTTCGAGCCCTTCTGGGCGGCGGCCGAGCGGCTCGGCGCCCTCGTCTTCGTCCACCCGGACTTCGCCGACTTCAGGCCCCTCTTCCCCTACTACATGGCCAACTGCGTCGGGAACCCGCTCGCCACCACCGTGGCCGCCGCGCGGCTCATCCTCTCGGGCCACTTCGAGCGCTTCCCGGGACTGAAGCTCCTCCTCGCCCACGCCGGGGGCAACCTGGCCTGGGCCATCGGGCGCATCCAGCACGCCTGGGAGGTGCGGCCCGAGACCAAGGTGCACACTCCCCATCCCCCCCGCCACTACTTCAAGAACCTCTACTTCGACGTCATCACCTTCAGCCAGCCGGGCCTGCGCTGGCTGGTGCAGGAGGTGGGCGCCGGCCGCGTGGTCTGCGGCACCGACTACCCCTACGACATGATGCAGGAGCGGGTGGTGGACTTCGTCGAGGGCTCGGGCCTGAGCGCGGCCGACCAGGAGAAGGTCTTGCGGACCAACACGGCGAAGCTCATGCGCCTCTGAGGAGGGACGGCCATGTACACCGCCACCAAGGACATCCAGCTCCCCACCACCATCACGGGGAGCCTGCCCCGGCCGGGCTGGTACACCGAGAACCTGCGGGGCCGCCCCTTCCGGGTGGCGATGGCCGAGAAGAACTACCGCGAGCAGTATCTCGACGCCGTCTCCTGCCTCATCCGCGACCAGGAGCGCGCCGGGCTCGACATCGTGACCGACGGGGACGCCCGCTTCGACGACGACGTGGGCGGGCGCTCCTGGGTGAACTACACCCTGGAGCGCCTCGAGGGGATCTCCGGCTACGAGAGGGGCCGGAGTGAGGCCGCCAAGAAGAACACCACCCGGCCCGGGGACATCCTCTTCGAGGTGCTGGAGGCCTGGGCCCTCCCCCAGGTGACGGGCAAGCTCGGTCCCGGGCCCCTGGAGCTCCCCCAGCTCTGGCGCTCGGCCCAGCAGATGACCGCCAAGCCCGTCAAGGTCGGAGCGGCCAGCCCCGAGACGGTCGCCCTCCTCCTCCCGAACCGCCACTACAAGGACCGCGAGCAGATGTTCACCGACCTCTCCGCCATCATGCGGGAGGAGTTCCTGCGCGTCGCGGCCTCCGGGGCCGCCGTCTTCCAGGTGGAGGAGCCCTGGGTCCACCGGGCGGACTTCGGCACCCGGGAGGGCGTGGCCGCGGCGGAGAAGAGCGTGCGCTTCT
>MGDP01000032.1 GCA_001790955.1 Candidatus Tectomicrobia bacterium RIFCSPLOWO2_12_FULL_69_37 | reverse complement strand
AAAAGGGGTTGGGAGGATTCCCCCCAACCCCTTGTTTTTATTTGGTAGCGGGGGCGGGATTCGAACCCGCGACCTTTGGGTTATGAGCCCAACGAGCTACCAGGCTGCTCCACCCCGCAACGCGATCTTCCGATGGTTTTTGTAAGCCCGAGACGGCGGATTGTCAAGCCGCGGGGCGCGCGCCCGGAAACCGCCTAGCGCTCTTCCCCGGGAATGAACTCGTAGACGACCTCGCCCGGCTTCACGAGCCCCAGTTCCTCGCGGGCGATGCGCTCGATGGCCCGCATGTCCTCGCGGAGGGAGCGCACCTCCCGGCGGACGCGGCCGTTCTCCCGCTCCATGTCGGCGAGCTCCACCCGCAGCCCCTCGATGCGCCGGCCGTTCACCCAGACCGAGAGGAAGCCGTCCCGGCCAAGGACGGCCGAGCCGAGCATGAGGAGGCAGAGGGAGAAGGCCACCCAGGTGAACAGGCGCCTTCCCCCGCCCGTAATCCGGACCGAAGGAAGCCCGAAGAGCCTCATGGCCCGGCTCCGCTCACCATGATCCTGAGCCTGCCGAAGGGTCAGCGCCTCATCCCCCCGCCCGGGCGGGCGGCGGCCCCCCTCCCTGCCAGGAGGAGAACACCTTCCGGGCCGCGTCCAAGGTGGCCTCCACGTCGGCCTCCCGGTGGGCGCCCGAGAGGAACCCCACCTCGAACTGGCTCGGGGCCAGGGCCACCCCCCGGTCCAGCATCGCGTGGAAGAACCTCCCGTAGGCCTTCGTGTCGGACCGCTTGGCGTCGGCGAAATTGTACACCGGCCCCTCCTGAAAGAACAGGCAGAACATGGTGCCGCAGTGGACGCCCCAGGCGGGCACCCCCGCCGAGCGGGCGGCGGCGAGCATCCCGCCGGCCAGCTCCGCCGTCCGGGGCTCCAGGGCCTCGGGCAGCCCCTCCTCCTGCATCACCCGCAGGGTCTCGATCCCGGCGGTCATGGCCAGGGGGTTCCCCGAGAGCGTCCCCGCCTGGTAGACCGGGCCGAGGGGGGCCAGGCGCTCCATGACCTCCCGCCTGCCCCCGAAGGCCCCCACGGGGAGCCCCCCGCCGATGACCTTCCCCAGGGTGGTGAGGTCGGGCCGGACGCCGTAGCGGGCCTGGGCCCCGCCCCAGGCCACCCGGAAGCCGCTCATCACCTCGTCGAAGATGAGGAGGGCCCCCGCCTTCTCCGTCTCCCGGCGCAGGGCTTCGAGGAAACCGGGCCGGGGGGGCACGAGGCCCATGTTCCCGGCCACCGGCTCCACGATGACGGCGGCGACCTTGTCCTCCATCCAGGAGAAGAGATCCTCCGCCGCCGCCGTGTCGTTGTAGGGGAGGGTCACCGTGTGGCGGGCGTAGTCCCCGGGCACCCCGGCGCTGTCCGGCACCCCGAGGGTGGCGCTCCCGCTCCCCGCCTTGACCAGGAGCCCGTCGGCGTGGCCGTGGTAGCAGCCCTCGAACTTGACGACGACGTCCCGCCCCGTGAACCCCCGGGCCAGCCGGATGGCCGACATGGTCGCCTCGGTCCCCGAGTTCACGAAGCGCAGCATCTCCATCGAGGGGTAGGCCCCGGCGGCCAGCTCGGCGAGGGTGGTTTCGAGCTCGGTCGGGGCGCCGTAGCTCGTCCCCCGCGCGGCGGCCTCGCGCAGGGCCTCCACCACGCGCGGGTGGGCGTGCCCCAGGATGAGCGGCCCCCAGGAGAGGACGTAGTCGATGTAGGCGTTGCCGTCGGCGTCCCAGATGCGGCTGCCCTTCCCCCGGTCCACGAAGAAGGGCGTGCCCCCCACCCCCCGGAAGGCGCGCACGGGGCTGTCCACCCCCCCGGGGATGCGCTTCAGGGCGGCCTGGTAGAGCGCCTCGGACTTCGGCCGCGCGGTCACCGGAGGTACTTCCCGATCAGGAGGTCCAGGCGCTTGCGGGCCTCGGGGGTGATGTGGGCCCGGTCGGTGATGATGGCGCCGGCCAGGGAGCCCGCGAAGGGGCTCCTCCCCCCGATGGCGGGCACGGCCCCGCGGATGATCTGCTGGGCGAGGACGGCGTTGCGCCGGATGAGGGCGACCACCGCCTCGACGCTCACGTCCTCCTCGTCCTCGTGCCAGCAGTCGTAGTCGGTCGCCAGGGCGATGGTGGCGTAGCTCAGCTCGGCCTCCCGGGCCAGCTTGGCCTCGGGCATGTTGGTCATCCCGATGACCGAGGCCTTCCAGCCGCGGTAGCGGAAGCTCTCCGCCCGGCTGCTGAACTGGGGGCCCTCCATGCAGACGTAGGCGCCCCCGGCGTGGACGGTGGCGCCCGCCCGCCGCGCCGCCTCCTCCAGTATCCCGCTCAGGCGGCGGCAGACCGGATCGGCCATGGAGACGTGGGCCACCACCCCGCCCCCGAAGAAGGTGCCCGGGCGGTTCCGGGTGAGGTCGATGAACTGGTCGGGGATGACGATGTCGCCGGGGCGGATCTCCTCCCTCAGGCTCCCGACGGCGCTGACCGAGATGATCCACTCGCAGCCGAGCTGCTTGAAGCCGTGGATGTTGGCCCGGAAGGGGATCTCGCCGGGCATCAGCACGTGGCCCCGCCCGTGGCGGGGCAGGAAGGCCACCCGCTTGCCGGCCAGGGTGCCCAGGACATAGGGAGCGGAGGGCTCGCCGAAGGGGGTGGAGAGCGCGGCCTCCTCCACCTCGGTGAGGTCGGCCATGGCGTAGAGGCCGCTCCCCCCGATGACGCCGATCGCCGCTTGGGTCACCCCGAAACCTCCCCGAGCCCGGGCCCCGGAAGGCTCAGGCGGCCTTCACCCGGAGGAGCCCCTTGGCCAGGAGCATCTCCCCGATCTGGACCGCGTTCAGGGCGGCGCCCTTGCGGAGGTTGTCCGCCACGATCCAGAGGTTCAGGGCGTGAGGCGCGGAGGGGTCGCGGCGGACCCGCCCGACGTAGACCGGGTCCTTGCCCGAGGCCAGGATGGGCATGGGATAGACCGATTGGGCCGGATCGTCCGCCACCCGGACGCCCGGGGCGCGGGAGAGGAGCTCGCGGGCCCTCTCGGGGGTGATGGGCCGCTCGAACTCCGCGTTCACCGACTCGGCGTGGGCGTTCACGACGGGCACCCGCACGCAGGTGGCGCTCACGGGGAGGTCCGGCAGGCCCATGATCTTCCGGGTCTCGTTCACCATCTTGCGCTCTTCCTTGGTGTCGCCCTCCTCCAGGAAGGCGTCGATCTGGGGCAGGCAGTTGAAGGCGATGGCGTGGGGGAACTTGGCGGGCCTGGACTCTTGGCCCCTCGCCCGGGCCTCCACCTGGCGCTCCAGCTCGTCGACGGCCGCCTGGCCCGCCCCGCTCACCGCCTGGTAGGTGCTCACCACCACGCGCCTGAGGCGCGCCGCGTCGTGGAGGGGCTTGAGGACGGCCACCATCTGGATGGTCGAGCAGTTGGGGTTGGCGATGATACCCGTGTGGGCGCGCAGGGCGTCCGGGTTCACCTCGGGGACGACGAGGGGCACCCCGGGGTCCATCCGGAAGGCGCTCGAGTTGTCCACCACCACCGCCCCCGCCTTCACGGCCGAGGGGGCGAACTCGAGCGAGCGCGGGGCCCCCGCCGAGAAGAGGGCGAGGTCCACCCCCTCGAAGGCGCCGTGGGCGAGGCGCCCCACCCTGATCTCCCCTCCCCGGTAGGGCAGGGCCTTCCCTTCGCTCCGCTCGCTCGCCAGGGCGACGACCTCCTGGGCCGGGAAGGCGCGCTCTTCGAGGATGCGGAGCATTTCTCGGCCGACTGCGCCGGTCGCGCCGGCCACGGCCACCCGCAGGCCCATCACTTGCTCCCTCCAACGCACTGGACGATCCGGTCGCCCATCTCCTTGCAGCCCACCCTCTTCGTCCCCGGGGTGAAGATGTCGGGGGTGCGGTAGCCCTCCTCCAGTGCCCTGGCCACGGCGGCCTCGATGGCGTCCGCCATGTCCGCCCGCTTCAGGGTATACCGGCAGAGCATGGCCGTCGACATGACGGCGGCGATGGGGTTGGCCTTGTCCTGGCCCATGATGTCGGGGGCGGTCCCGTGGACGGGCTCGTAGAGGCCGAAGCCCGTCTCGTTCAGGTTGGCCGAGGCCAGCATCCCGATGGAGCCGGTGAGCATCGAGGCGGCGTCGCTCAGGATGTCCCCGAACATGTTCCCCGTCACGATCACGTCGAAGTGCAGGGGGTTGCGGATGAGCTGCATCGCGGCGTTGTCCACGTACATGTGGGAGAGCTCGACGTCGGGGTACTCCCTCCCCACCCCGGTCGCGACCCGCCGCCAGAGGCGGCTGTTGTCGAGGACGTTCTCCTTGTCCACCGAGCACACCCGCTTGCGGCGCACCCGGGCGAGCTCGAAACCCACCTTGAGGATGCGGCGGATCTCGGGCGTGGTGTAGACCATGGTGTCCACCGCGCGCTCGTTCCCGTCCGGCAGGCGCTCGATCCCCCTCGGCTGGCCGAAGTAGATGTCCCCCACCCCCTCGCGCACCACGAGGAGGTCGAGCCCGCGCACCACCTCGGGCTTGAGGGAGGAGGCGTCCACCAGCGGGCCGAACATCACCGCCGGGCGCAGGTTGGCGAAGAGGTTGAGGCTCTTCCGCAGGCCCAGGATGGCCTGCTCGGGCCGCTTCTCCTTGGGGAGGCCGTCCCACTTGGGCCCGCCGACCGCCCCGAAGAGCCCTGCGTCGCTCGCCCGGCAGAGGTCGAGGGTCTCCCGGGGAAGCGGCTCCCCCACGGCGTCGCAGGCGGCGCCCCCGCAGAGGGCCTCCGTGAACCGGAACGCCACCCCGAAGCGCCCGCCCGCGGCCTCCAGGACCCGCCGGGACTGGACCGTGACCTCCTGCCCGATGCCGTCCCCGGGCAGGACCGCAACCTTGTACGCGCTCAACGCGATCCGCCTCCCGGCCCGGTGGAGCGCTGGGTATGGAATCTAAACACGTTGTTCACACCGCGGATGCCATGCTCCCTCCCCCGCCGGGGGAGGGTTGGGGCCTTCGCCCCCCGGAGGGGCTTCGGCCCCCGAAGGGGGGTGGGGGAGCACCGGGCCTTCCCTCCCCCCGTCCCCCTCCCGGAGGGAGGGGGAGCCCAGGCCGCGCGGGCCTCTTTTCCCCTCCGGGCACCCGCCCCGTGAGCAACGGCACGGTGCTTCACGGCTAGGAGGAAAACCCGGACACGTAGGGGAGCCCCGCCGCCACCTCGCGCACCCGGGGGAGGTTGGCCTCCAGGTTGGCCAGCATGTCCCAGGTGCCGGCCAGGAAGGACTTCCGGCGGTCCTCCAGCATCTCGACGGGGAGGCTCTCCCCCCCGAAGCTGACGGTGAGCTTCTCCAGATCCAGGACAAACTGCGTCTGGGGATGCCTCTGGGCGCGGGCGATGAGCCGGGCGGCGTTCTCCGGCGAGGCCGCCGCCAGGGGCATCCCGATGGCGAAGGAGTTGCCCGCGAAGATATCGGCGAACGACACCCCCACCAGGGCCTGGATGCCGAAGCGCTGGATGGCCTGGGGGGCGCTCTCGCGGGAGGAGCCCGAGCCGAAGTTCTTCCCCACGAACATCAGCTTGGCCCCCTTGTGGGCCGGGTTGTCGACGGGGTGGTCCGGCATGTTCTCCCGCTCGTCGCAGAAGAGGGCCGCCTCGATCCCGGCGAAGGTGACGGCCTTGAGGAAGCGGGCCGGGGTGATGCGGTCGGTGTCGATGTCGTCCCCGGGCAGGGGGATGGCCTTCCCCTTGACCTGGCGGATGACGGCGCGCTTGGCCTCGCCCATCGCTAGAACCCCCGCGGGTCGGTGAGGCAGCCCTCGACGGCCGAGGCCGCCACCGTGGCCGGGCTCCCCAGGTGGGTGCGGCCCTTGGGGCTCCCCTGCCGCCCGATGAAGTTGCGGTTCGAGGAGGAGATGCTGCGCTCCGCGCCCACGAGCTTGTCCGCGTTCATCCCCAGGCACATGGAGCAGCCCGCCCCCCGCCACTCGGCCCCGGCCTCCGTGAAGACCTCGTGGAGGCCCTCACTCTCGGCCTGCTCCTTCACCCGCTGGGAGCCGGGGACGACCAGCATCTTGACCCTGGGATTCACCTTCCTGCCCTTGAGGATGCGCGCCCCCTCGCGGAGGTCCGAGAGGCGGGAGTTGGTGCAGGAGCCGAGGAAGGCCACGTCGATCTTGGTCCCCGCGATGGGCGCGCCGGGCTTGAGGCCCATGAAGGCGTAGCCCTGCTCGGCCGTCCGGCGCTCCTCCCCCTCGAAGTCCTCGAGCCGGGGGAGCTTCTCCGAGATGCCCGTCGAATGGCCGGGGTTGATCCCCCAGGTGACCATGGGCTCGATGGACTCCCCCTCGACGCCGAACACGTCGTCGTAGGCCGCGTCCGGCTCCGAGGCCACCGACCTCCAGTAGGCCGCGGCCTTATCGAAGCCCTCCCCCTGGGGGGCGAACTCCCGGCCCGCGAGGTAGGCGAGGGTGGTCTCGTCCGGGTTCACGTAGCCGATGCGCGCCCCGCCCTCGATGCTCATGTTGCAGACGGTCATGCGCCCCTCCATGCCCATCTTGTCGAAGACGGCCCCGCCGTACTCGTAGGCGTGGCCGAGCCCCCCCTTGATGCCGAGGTCGTGGATGATGCGGAGGATGACGTCCTTGGGGAAGACGCCCGGCCCGAGCCCGCCCGTCACGTTGATGCGGCGCACCTTGAGGCGCCCCAGGGCGAGGGTCTGGGTGGCCAGGACGTGGGCCACCTCGGTCGTCCCGATGCCGAAGCCGAGCGCGCCCACCGCGCCGTGGGTGCTCGTGTGGCTGTCCCCGCAGGCGATGGTCATCCCCGGCTGGCTCAGCCCGAGCTCGGGGCCGATGACGTGGACGATGCCCTGCCGCCCCGTGCTCAGGTGCATGAACCGGATGCCGTTCTCGCCCACGTTCTTCTCCAGCGCGGCGAACATCTCCTCGGCCTGGGCGTCCTCGAAAGGCCGGATCTGGATCAGCGTCGGGATGATGTGGTCCACCGTCGCGACGGTGCGCTCCGGGAAGGCCACCTTGAGCCCCCGCTCCTTCAGCATGTCGAAGGCCTGGGGGGTGGTCACCTCGTGGATGAGGTGGAGCCCGATGAAGACCTGGTCCTGGCCGGTCGGGAGCTTGGCCACCGTGTGGCTGTCCCACACCTTGTCGTAGAGCGTGCGTTCGGACATGCGCCGTCCCTTTCGTCCGTTCCGTTCAGGAGAACCGCCCGGCGCCGCCCGGGCGGGCCGCCGCCGACTGCTCCAGCGCCTTCCGCAGGGAACCCACGAACCGGGAGGCCGCCTGGATCTTCCTGGCCCGGTCCGGCTCCCTCTCCATCGCGTCGATGAGGGCGCTGCCCACGATCACCCCCTCGGCGTGCTCTCCCACCTCGGCCGCCTGCTCGGGCGTCTTGATGCCGAAGCCCACGAGCACGGGCCGGTTCTTGGCCCGGCGGATGCCCTCCAGGGCGCCGCGCAGGCCGGTGTCGAGCGAGTCCCGGGCCCCCGTCACCCCCATCTGCCCCACATAATAGATGAAGCCGCTCCCCGCGCGGTTCACGATCTCCACCCGCGCCGGGGTGCTCGTCGGGGCGAGCATGAAGACGGCGTCGAGGGGGAACTCCTGCATGGCCTCCAGGAGCTCCCCGCCCTCCTCGGGAGGGAGGTCGGGGACGATCACCCCGTCCGCCCCCGCCCGCGCCGCCTCCCGCGCGAAGGCGCCCTCCCCGAAGGCCACGATGGGGTTGTAGTAGGTCATGAGCACGATGGGCGTCTCGGGAATCTCCCGGCGCACGTCCGCCACGAAGGCGAGCACGTCCCGCAGCCGGGTGCCGGCCTTGAGGGCGCGCATGCTCGCGCGCTGGATGGTCGGGCCGTCCGCCAGGGGGTCGCTGAAGGGGACGCCCAGCTCGAAGCCGTCCGCCCCCGCCCGGGCCAGGGCCGGGAGGAGCTGCCGGGTGAACGAGAGGTCCGGGTCCCCCGCCGCCACGAAGGGGAAGAGCCCCGCCCTCCCCTCCGCGCGCAGGCGCTCGAAGCAGGCGGCGAGCCGGGAGGACTTCTGCATCAGCGCGCCCCCTCCGCCCCGTCGTCGAGCATCTCTTTCAAGAGGCCCTCGGCCTGCTGGACGTCCTTGTCCCCCCGGCCGGAGAGGCACACCACGGCGACCTTGGGCCGGGACGGGACGCCCCCCGCCTCCTTGGCCAGCGCGTCGAGATGGGCGATGGCGTGGGCGCTCTCCAAGGCGGGGATGATCCCCTCCAGGCGCGAGAACTCCTCGAAGGCCCGCAGCGCCTGGCGGTCGTCCACCGCCACGTAGCGCGCCCGGCCCGAGTCCTTGAGGTAGGAATGCTCGGGGCCCACCCCGGGGTAGTCCAGCCCGGCCGAGACCGAGTGCGCCGGGATGATCTGGCCGTCCCCGTCGTAGAGGAGGAAGGTCCGGCAGCCGTGGAGGACGCCGATCCGCCCCGCGTTGAGGGAGGCACCGTGCTCGCCGGTCTCGATGCCCCGCCCGGCGGCCTCGACCCCGATGAGCTGGACGCCCTTGTCCTCCACGAAGGGGTGGAAGAGGCCGATGGCGTTGCTCCCCCCGCCCACGCAGGCGACGCAGCAGTCGGGGAGGCGCCCCTCCTGGGCGAGGATCTGCTCCCTCGCCTCCCGGCCGATGACGGACTGGAATTCCCGGATCATCGTCGGGAAGGGGTGCGGGCCCACCACCGAGCCGATGATGTAGTGGGTGGTGCGGACCGAGGCCGTCCAGTCGCGCAGGGTCTCGTTGGTGGCGTCCTTGAGGGTGCGGCTCCCCGAGGCGACGGGGATGACGCGGGCGCCAAGCAAGCGCATCCGGAAGACGTTGAGGGCCTGGCGGGCCACGTCCTCCTCGCCCATGTAGACGTCGCACTCCAGGCCGAAGAGGGCCGCCGCCGTGGCGGTGGCGACGCCGTGCTGGCCCGCGCCCGTCTCGGCGATGAGGCGCCGCTTGCCGAGCCGCCTCGCCACGAGGGCCTGGGCGAGGGTGTTGTTGATCTTGTGGGCGCCGGTGTGGCAGAGGTCCTCGCG
>MGDP01000031.1 GCA_001790955.1 Candidatus Tectomicrobia bacterium RIFCSPLOWO2_12_FULL_69_37 | reverse complement strand
AGCTGCCAGACGGTCTTGCAGACGCGCCCGTGCACGTCGAAGGCGCCGCACAGGGCGGGGCGGGCGCCGGGCCAGTCGTTCGGCACGGGGAGGAGCTGGTCCTTGTCCCAGACGAGGTGGTTGCCCTGGGAGTCGCGGAGGAGGTCGCCCGTCTCCGCGTCCACCAGGAAGGGGGCGTTCGACCACCTCTCCACGAAGGCCCGGTCGAAGAGGTCCTCCTCGATCATGACGTGCATCATGCTCAGGGCGAGCACCACGTCGGTCCCCGGGCGGATGGGGAGCCACAGGTCCGCCCGCCGGGCGGCGGCGGTGCGGCGGGGGTCGATGACGATGAGCTTGGCCCCCCCCCGGCGCTTATCCAGCATCTTGTAGCCCAGGATGGAGTTGTGGTTCGAGATCTCGGGCTGGTCCCCCCAGAGCACGATGAGGCGGGGGTCGCCCTCGTAGTCGGGGGTGTAGTAGTTGCCCCAGGTGGCGTTCGAGGCCGCCCGCCGCGGGAACATGCACTGGGCCCGGCCCGGCCCGGTGCGGTTCGTGCTGCCCAGGTTGAGGAGGAAGAGGTCCACGATCCAGGCCACCTCGTCCGCCTTGGTGCCGTCCCCGCCCGTGACGGCCAGGGGGCCGTGGCGGCCGATGACCTTCTTGAGCTCGGCGGCGCAGGTCTCGAGGGCCTCGTCCCAGGAGATGCGCTCCCAGCGGCCCTCCCCCCGGGCCCCCGCGCGCTTGAGGGGGTGGAGGAGGCGGTCCTTGTGGTAGAGGAGCTCGATCCCGGCCCGGCCCTTCACGCAGAGGTAGCCC
The DNA here is from genome assembly GCA_001790955.1 of Candidatus Tectomicrobia bacterium RIFCSPLOWO2_12_FULL_69_37. GTDB lineage: Bacteria > UBA8248 > UBA8248 > UBA8248 > UBA8248 > 2-12-FULL-69-37. The sequence goes on along the minus strand of MGDP01000031.1, from coordinate 7,684 downwards.
CGGCTGTTGGGGTGTTCGGGGTCCCCCTCCACCCGGACGGCCCGGCCGTCCTGGACGTGGACCCGGATCCCGCATCCGCCGTGGCAGAGGAAGCAGCCCGACCTCACGATCCGCGTCCCGTTCCGGCCATCCATCTTCCGCCCCCCTCTCCGTTGGCCCCGACGAGAGGGGCCCGCAATTAGGATAAATATGTCCTTTATGGGAGGATGCTGTCAACGGGGAGCAGGCCTTGGGGGACCCGTGGGGAAAGGCGGCCGGGGAGGGATTTGAAATCGGGGGGGGGCGGCTGGTAAGGTTTCGCCTGTGCCGTTCGGCCCAGGCTTGGGGTGGAACGGCTGGAGGGCAAGCGCGCGGGGCGCCCTTGTTTTTGGTGATCGCCGCCTTTTCTTTGAATAAAGGGGACTTTCACGCATGCTGAGCCAAGCGTTGGTGCGGCAAGGGGAGTTCCTGTTCCGCTGGCGGGGATACCTTCCACTCCTGCTGGCGCCGCTCGTGATCTACGGGTTCAAGGACTTTCAGTACTACCGGGAGTCTCACTTTTACGACCGTCTCCTGGAGGTGGTGTGCTTCGCCGTTGCGTTCACGGGGTTGGCCATCCGCTTCCTGGTGATGGGGTACGCCCCGGCCGGGACGATGGGGCGGAATCCCGAGCAAGCGAGGGTGCTCAAGACGGCGGGCATGTACTCCCTCTGCCGCAACCCCCTTTACCTGGGGAACTTCTTCATCGGCCTGGGGATCTTCTTGTTCCTGGAATCGGCCCTGATTTTGCTCGTCTACGTTCTTTCGTTCTGGCTGTACTACGAGCGGATCATCTTGGGGGAGGAGACCTTCCTGCTCCGCAAATTCGGGGGCGAATACGCCCGCTGGGCCGAGCGGACCTCCCTCATCATTCCCCGTTTCGCGAAATGGCGGAAGCCCGATGAGCCCTTTTGCTGGAGAAGGGCCGTCCGTCGGGAGTACCGGCGCTTCTTCGCCATCATCTCCCTCATGACGCTGTTCGAGATCGCCGGAGACTTCGTGATCACGGGCCAGCTGAAGTTCGACTGGGAGTGGCAGGTCATTTTCGGGTTGGGGCTCGGCGCCTATCTGGCGGTCCGCTTTTTGAAGCACCGCACGGCTCTGCTTCAGGTGGATCGGTAGCTTCGGCGCTGCCTGCCGGCGAGGAATGTCGAAAGCCGCTTCGCGGAGGGGTTCCCCGCGTGACCACCGCCACCACCGCCTTCTACGACGCCATCGAGAAAGCCGCCTCGGGCGGGCGGCTGTCCTTCGGCGAGGGGCTGGCCCTCCTCGAAGGGAACGACCTGGTGGCGCTCGGCGCGGGCGCCGACGAGGTGCGGGCCCGCAAGCACCCCGGGGGCTACGCCACCTACTGCGTCGACCGCAACATCAACTACACCAACGTCTGCGACGTCTACTGCACCTTCTGCGCCTTCTACCGGCCCCCGGGTGATCATCCCGAATCCTACGTCCTCACCCGGGACCAAATCCGGGAGAAGCTCCGGGCCCTCTACGCCGCGGGGGGGAGGCAGGTCCTCCTCCAGGGGGGCCACCACCCCGGCCTCCGCATCGGCTGGTACGAGGACCTCTTCCGCTGGATGAAGTCCGGGTTCCCGGACCTCCACCTCCACGCCCTGAGCCCCCCCGAGATTCACCACATCTCGAAGCTCGAGGACATGCCCTACGAGGTGGTCATCGCCCGCCTCCGCGGGGCGGGCCTCGACTCCGTCCCGGGCGGGGGAGGCGAGATCCTCGTGGACCGGGTGCGCCACAAGATCGCCCGCCTCAAGGTGGACACCGAGGGCTGGCTCGGCGTCATGCGCGCGGCCCACCGGCAGGGGGTGCGCTCCACAGCCACCATGATGTTCGGCCACGTCGAGACGCCCGCCGAGCGCGTCGAGCACCTCGACCGCCTCCGCCGGCTCCAGGACGAGACGGGCGGCTTCACCGCCTTCATCTGCTGGACCTTCCAGAACGACGGCTCGGCCGCCCTCCGCGCCCCCACCGTGGGCAGCGGCGAGTACCTCCGCATGCTGGCCGTCAGCCGGCTCTACCTGGACAACTTCGCCAACGTCCAGTCCTCCTGGGTCACCCAGGGGCGGAAGGTGGGCGAGCTCTCCCTCCATTACGGCGCGAACGACATGGGCTCCACCATGCTCGAGGAGAACGTGGTGAGCGCCGCGGGCACCGTCCACTGCATGAGCGAGCCCGACCTCCACCGCATGGCCCGCGCGGCGGGGTTCGAGCCCCGCCGCCGCAACTTCTTCTACGAGCTGATTTGACCCCCTTGCCCGACGAAGGCGCCGGAGAGGCCGCATGAGGGGCTCGAACGGGGCTGCCGAGGCCCGCATCCCGCGCCTCTCGGGCGGGGCCGCCGTCTGGGCGGCCGGCCTCGTGCTCCCGGTGGGCGCCCCGCCCCTGGCGCGGGGCGCGCTCCTGACGGACGAGGGCCGGCTCATCGCCCTGGGCCCGGCCGATGAGCTCCTCTCCTGCGTCCCCAAGAGCGCCCGGCGCGACTTCGGGCGGGCCATCCTCATCCCCGGCCTCGTGGACGCCCACACCCACTTGGAGCTGGCCGCCCTCCGGCTGCCTCCCGCCCCCATGGCGGACTGGATCGTCTCGCTGGTCCGAGAGACGCGCGCCTGGCCCTCCTCCCTCTTCCTCGCCTCGGCCAAGGTGGGGGCGGCGGGCGCCCTGGCGGCGGGGGTGACCTGCGTGGGGGACATCACCGCCTCGGGGGAGAGCCCCGCCGCCATCGCGGACGCGGGCCTGCGCGGGGTGGCCTTCCACGAGGTGCTGGGCCTGGAAGGGGACCGGGCCGGGGAGGTCCTGGAGCGGAAGCTCTCGGCGCTGGGGCGCCACCACGCCTACCGGGGGGCGCTGCCGGGCCAGCCGGCGGCCGGGCTGAGTCCCCACGCCCCCTACACAGCCTCGCCGGAGCTCTACCGGGCCGTCCTCCGGGCGTGCCGGGAGCGCGGCCTGCCGGCGGCCACCCATCTGGCCGAGAGCCCCGAGGAGGCGCGCTTCCTCCGGGAGGGGGGCGGGGACTTTGAACGCATGCACCGCGAGCTGGGGAGCCCCGCCGGGCTCTTCCGCCCGCCGGGCTGCTCCCCGGCCGAGCACCTCGACCGGGAGGGCGCGCTCGGCGGGCTCCGGCTGGCCGTCCACTGCAACCAGACCGGCCCCGCCGACTGGGAGCGGCTCCGGCGCGCGGGCGCCGCCGTGTGCCTGTGCCCGGGCTCGGCCCGCTTCTTCGGCCACCCCCTGGCCGACGCCGCGGGCATGCGCTGGGCCGGGCTCAGCCTCTGCCTCGGCACCGACAGCCGGGCGAGCAGCCCCTCGTGCTCCCTGCTGGGCGAGGCGGCCGCCCTGGGCGCGGCCGGCTTCGGGGCGGAGGAGCTCCTGCGGCTGTGCACCCTCGCGGGGGCGGAGGCGCTGGGCCTCGGGGGAGAGGGGGTGGGGCAGCTGCGGGCGGAGGGCCCCGCCGACTTCGCCGCGGTGGAGCCGCCGGGGGGCGTTCCCCTCTCGGCGGAGGCCCTCTTCCACCCGGAGAGCCGGGTCGTCTGCACCGTCACGGGGGGCGGGGTGCGCTTCACGGCGGGCTAGCGGGGCCGGTTTGCAGGGCCGGGGTTCGGCATTACAATGCCCCCGCCAAGACAATCCGCGCGGGATCGCCCTTCCGGCCGCGCATCCCGCGATGATGAGATCGGTTCAGAGGAGATTGCCCAGAATGGCCAAGAAGGCGGCGATTTTCGACAACAGCGACTGGAAGACGCGCAAGCCCCGCTACGACGTGGCCGAGGCCGAGGTCGGCCGGGTGCTCTGCATCCGCATGGCCCCCGGGGACGACCTCTACGGGACGACCCTCAAGATCTGCCGGGAGAAGGGCGTCAAGGCGGGGGTGATCGTGAGCGCCGCGGCGAGCCTCCAGAAGGCCGTCCTGCGCAACGTCTGGAAGTTCCCCGACCCCTTCCCGATCACCGACGACTGCCGAATCTTCACCCCCGTGAACGGGCCGCTGGAGCTCCTCCAGATGAGCGGGAACATCACCCAGACCGAGGGCGGGGAGCCCTACCTCCACGCCCACGTCACCATCTCGCTGGGCCGCCCCGAGGCGACCTGCTTCGGCGGCCACCTCGTCGAGGGCTGCACCATCTTCAGCACCTGCGAGATGGTGCTCGCCGAGATCTCCGGCGTCGCCTTCATGCGGCTGATGGACCAGCACACCCGCGTGGGCGAGGTCTACGGCATCCCGCTGAACGGCAAGAGCCCCGAGCAGGTGGCGCAGGCCATCCAGAAGCGCAAGGCGCGCCCCCGGCCCTCGGGCGTGAAGTAGGCGGTGGCGCCGCTCGGGACCTTCGCCCTCCTCCTCGAGGCCGCCTTCCTCGGGGGGCTCATCGGTTTCGAGCGCGAGCGCAACAACCAGCCCGCGGGACTGCGCACCCACATCATCCTCTGCCTGGGCTCCGCCCTCATCATGGTGGTCTCCTTCAGGGTCGCCTCTGGAGGGGCGGCCTACGACCCCGGCCGCATCGCCGCCCAGGTGGTGACCGGGGTCGGCTTCCTGGGGGCGGGGGCGATCATGCGCATGGGGGGCTCCGTCCGGGGGCTCACGACGGCCGCCAGCATCTGGGCCACCTCCGGCATCGGCCTGGCCGTCGGGGCGGGCATGCACGCCGAGGCCGTCTCGGCCACCGCCATCCTGCTCCTCTCCCTGGCCGCCCTGAAGAAGGTGGGGCGGCGGATCACGGGCCGCCTCCGCTTCCGGATGCTGGATCTCCAGGTCCGCCAGGAGGACGAGGAGATCCTCCAGGAGATCGAGGACCTCCTCTCCAAGGAGCGGTGCAACGTCCGCTCCCTGGAGGTCCGGAAGCACCCGGAGACCGGGACGGTCCACCTCCAGGTCGAGGTGGGCATCCCCCGCGACTTCGAGCCCGCCCGCCTGGTCGAGGCCCTCACCCGCAACCCCCACGTCATCCAGGCCGACGTGCGCTAGGCGGCCTCGCCCCTTTCCGCCGGCGCGTCACCCCCCCTCCTGCTTCTTCCGCGCCTCCTTGGCGCGCTGGTTCATGCTCTGGGCGATGCCCCCCATCACCGCCGCGACGAGGTCGAACGCCGCGTCCAGCACGTCCTCCCCGATCCCCGCCTTCCCGGCGTCCGCCAGGCGGCGGTCCACTCAGGGCTGGCAGTTGCGCACGATGGCGACGGCGAGGCCGACGAGGGTCTTCTCCCGGTCGGTGAGCAGGTTCACCGCGTTCGCGGCGCGGTAGTAGGAACGGAAATCGGCGCGTCCGGTCATCCATGATCTCCTTCACTGAGGCGGGCGTCCCGCGCGGTGCGGATGTGAGACGGATTATAGGGAGAGCTTCCCCGTCTGCTCAACAAATCAAACCCCGGGGGATCCCCGGCTCACCGTGAGATCGCGCGAAAGCGGCGTTGAGTGTCGCGCGTCACAGAAGCTCCGGCGGGTTATGCCGTACATAGGGGTTGGAGCGTATGACGGCCTGACGCACCGCGCCCGCGGACGCTCCCCCGCGCGGGACGCAAAGCCCTCCGCCCAAGGGGCTGCCAGGCCGGACGGAGGAAGGGACATGATCTACTTCCCGGCGAACTTCGATCCCCAAAACCACGCCGCCCGCCGCTGGCTCCGCCGCATCGGCCCGGAGACCTACCGGAAGAAGCCCCCCGAGCCCCTCAAGGACGACCTCGAGCCGGAGCCCGAAGCGCCCATGCCCTCCCCCTGGGAGAGCGGGGGCCCGCGCCCCCTCTGGGAGCTCGAGCAGGAAGCGCGCTGGAGGGACCTCCTCTAGGGCCGGGGGAAGGCCGGCAACCCGCGGCCCCTGCGGGTCAGGTCGCTTCTTCCTCGGCCTCCGGGGTCTTCAATAGCAGGTGGCGCGGCATGAAGGCGAGGTTGGCGATGAGGGTGGGAATCACGGCGCTGGCGATCACGGCGGCCACCAGGTAGGAGTACTGCTCCTTGCTGACGATCCCGTGCGTGAGCCCGAAGAGCGCCGAGATCGTCCCGAAGGTGAGGCCGGTGGACATCATGAGCGTGTAGTACCAGCGCTCCTTCCCGTCCCGCCGGAAGATCCCGACGACGGGGTAGAGGCCGAAGATCTTGGAGGCGACCTTCCCTCCGAGGAGGGCCGAGAAGACGAGCGGCGCGGCGAGCAGCGCCGGCAGGGAGACCAGCGAGCCCGCCCGGATGAAGTAGAACGGCGTGAGGAAGCCGATGGTCAAGGTGCGCAGGCGCCGGATGAAGAAGGCGTCCCGGCCGACGCTCCCGGCCAGCACCATGCCCGCGATGTAGGCCGGCAGGACGGCCTCGCTGCCCGCCCAGAGCGCGAGGGCCCCCAGCCCGAAGAGGACAAGGAGGATCCACTTGGTCCGGATGGCGGCCGTCCTGTTCCCGTAGAGCGCGGTGAGCTTCGCCGTGACGGCGGGCAGCAGGGCGATGGCGGCGGCGCTGGCCGCGGCGAAGGCGAGCGTCCGGTAGGTGAACGGCGCGAACAGGAGCCCGAGGGCGATGACCGTCCCCAGGTCGTTGATGAAGCAGGCGCCCAGGATCCCCTTTCCGAACTCCGTCTTGTTGAAGCCGGACTCCAGCATCACCGCGTAGACGACGGCCATCGAGGTCGTCGAGAGGGCGACCCCGGCGAGCCAGCTCGACGGGGCGCTCCACCCCAGGACGAACCTGGCCAGGGCCGCGCAGCCCAGGAAGGGAGCGAGGAAGCCGATCAGGCCGACGACGGTCACCTCCCTCCACTTGACCTTCAGCATGGCGGGGTCGAGCTCCGCGCCCGCCAGGAACGTCAGCAGGACCGCTCCGACCGATGCGATGTATTTCAGCCAGTCGAGGTCGGCCGCCAGGGCGCCGGCCCCCCAAAGCCGCTCGGCCGCCGCCGCCGCGATGACCCCGACGCAGATTTCCACCAAGGCCATCGAGATGCGTATATGGCTGGCGATGATGGCGGAGACGACGGCGAGCGCGAGCCAGATCGCCGACACAGTGAACATCTCTTGCATCGGGCTTCCCCCTCAGGCGGGCCGGACGGGCGCGGGATTCCCAAAACAAAACCCCGCCTCGCGGCGGGGTGGCCAAAATCCGGCTTCCGACCCCCGCCGCAGCTTCTCTCTCGCGACAGGAGTCATCAGCCCAAAACAGGCGATTGTGAGGGGGACTCCATCCCCGTTCAACAGCCCGCATTGTAGCAATTCGCCGCCGGTCCGCAAGCCCCTGCCCGCCGTCCCGTGCGTTCCGTCCCGCGCCCTCTTTCCGTCCCGTCCCCCCCCCTCTACAATGGCGGCATGAGCGAGACCGGCCGCCTCCCATTCCCCCCCGAGCCCGGCTGGCGCGCCTCCCTGCGCGGGGAGCTGGAGGGCCTCGCCGCCCGGGGCCACCGCCGCATCCTGCGCACCCTCGCGGGCCGCCAGGGCCCCCTCGTCCGCTTCGAGGGGCGGGAGGCCGTCCTCCTCGCCAGCAACAACTACCTCGGCCTGGCCGACCACCCGGCCCTCGCCCTGGCGGCCGCCGACGCCGCCCGGCGCTGGGGGGCCTCCGCCGCCGCGAGCCCCCTCATCTCGGGCCACATGGAGCCCCACGCCGCCCTGGCCTCCGCCCTGGCCGCCCTGAAGGGGAAGGAGGCCGCCCTCCTCTTCGGCTCGGGCTTCCTGGCGAACCTGGGGC
>MGDP01000030.1 GCA_001790955.1 Candidatus Tectomicrobia bacterium RIFCSPLOWO2_12_FULL_69_37 | reverse complement strand
CAACGCGGGCTGCATGGACCCCATCGAGGTGGTCGCGCCTTTGGGCACCGTCGTGAACAGCACCTTCCCGGCGGCGGTGGCGGGGGGGAACGTCGAGACGAGCCAGCGGATGGTGGACGTGGTGCTCGGGGCCCTCGCCCAGGCCTGCCCCGGGGTGGTGCCCGCGGCCTCGTGCGGGACCATGAACAACCTCTCCATCGGGGGGATCGACCCCAGGCGGGGCCGGGCCTACGCCTACTACGAAACCACGGGGGGCGGGATGGGGGGCGGGCCCCTGGGCCCCGGGGAGGACGCCATCCACACCCACCTGACCAACACCATGAACACCCCGGTCGAGGCGCTGGAGCACGCCTACCCCTTCCGGGTGCGGCGCTACACCGTCCGCCGGGGGAGCGGGGGGAAGGGCCGCCACCGGGGCGGGGACGGCATCGTGCGGGAGGTCGAGCTGCGGGCGGACGCCACCGTTTCCTTCATGACCGAGCGGCGGGAGCTTTCTCCCTATCCCCTGAACGGGGGCCGGCCCGGGACGCCGGGGCGGAACTCCCTCCTCCGGGGGGGGAAGCGCCTCCCCCTGCCCGGGAAGGCCCGGGTGGAGGCCCGGGCGGGGGACGTCATCCGGGTCGAGACCCCGGGGGGCGGGGGGTGGGGGCGGCCTGCCACAGCCAGGAAATCCCGAAAGAAACCATCCGGCAAATGAACGGGGGTTATCCGTAGGGGCGACCGGCCGGCCTTCGCCGGCCGAAAGCCGGCTTCGGCCCGCTGAAGGCCGGTCGCCCCTACAGGGGACAAAGGTTTCTGACCCCCGCCCCCCGCTTCCCGCCCGGGGGGGATTCCGTGTATCATTCGGGGCAAGGGACAGGGTTCATCTCGCGGCGCCGCCCGCCCCGCGCGGGGGGTGCCGCTCTTTTGCCGGGGATCTCACCCGGGGAGGAGGGGGCATGCCGGGAGGCCGGTTCGTCTACCTGAACGGCGGGATCGTCGAGGAGGGCGAGGCCCGCATCTCCCCCTTCGACCGGGGCTTCCTCTGGGGGGATGGGGTGTACGAGATCACCCCTTGCTTCGGCCATAAGCTCTACCGCCTCGACGACCACATCGGCCGGCTCTACCGGTCGCTGCGCTACATCCGGGTGGACCCCGGCCTGAGCCGGGAGGAGATGCGCGCGGCCACCCTGGCCCTCCACGAGACGAACCTCTGCCGCATCGACGAGGAGGGCCTCTGCCGGGTGGGCCACTGGGTCACCCGGGGGGAAGACACCCCCTCGATGGGGGCGAGCGCCGCGCGCAAGGCGACGGTGTTCATCTTCTACCGCCCCGCTTCCTTGGAGGGCCTCGCCGAGAAGTACGAGAAGGGGGTGCGGGTGGCCGTCACCCCGACGCGGCGGACGCCCCCCGAGTGCATCGAGGCCCGGGCCAAGGTGACGAGCAAGATGAACCAGATCCTGGCCGAGCTGGACGCGGCGGCGAGCGGCTCGCTCTCGCTCATGCTGGACGTCCGGGGGAACGTGGCCGAGAACTCCTCGGCCAACTTCTTCATGGTGCGGGAGGGCGCCCTGTGGACCCCGCCCGAGCGGAACATCCTGGAGGGGGTCACCCGCAAGGCGGTCCTTGAGCTGGCGGCCCGGCTGGGGATCCCGGCCGAGGAGCGGGACTTCACCTTCTACGACCTGGCCCAGGCGGAGGAGTTCTTCCTCACCTCGAGCGCCATCTGCGCCCTCCCCGTCCGCGAGGTGGACAGCTTCCGCCCCAAGGCCCCCGTGCCCGGCCCCGTCACCCGCCGGCTGATCGAGGCCTTCGTCGCGGAGACGGGCTTCGACTTCCGCCTCCGCCCGGCCTCATCCCAGGCGGCAGGCCGCCTGGGGGCACCGGAAACAGCCGCGAGGCGGGCGTAGCCCGGCCGCCCAGGCCCTTTCTCCAGGGATAGGAAGAGGAGCGATGCCCTACTACCTGACGCGCCCGAGCCTCCAGCGCCTCCGCGAGAAGGCCGAGGCCATCCAGCTGCGCCTCAAGACCGAGGTCGCCCAGGAGCTCGCCAAGGCCGCCGCCTACAAGGACCTGCGCGAGAACGCCGAGTGGGAGGCCGCCATCGCGCTCCAGGGCACCCTCAAGCACGAGATCGGCCGCATCCTCGAGAAGATCCAGGACGCGGCCCTCATCGAGGAGCTTCCCATCAACGGGGACAAGGTGACCATCGGCACCAAGGTCACCCTGCTCGACGTGGACAAGGACCAGGAGGTCACCTACCGGATCATGGGCGAGGAGGAGAGCGATCTCGCGAACGGCGTCATCTCCTTCAGCGCCCCCCTCGCGAAGGGGCTCCTCCAGCGCGTGCCGGGGGACGAGGTGACGGTCCAGCTCCCGGGCGGGAAGCGGACCTTCGAGGTCGTCTCCGTCGAGAAGGTGGATTTCTCCACGCTGCCGTGAACCGCTCCGGCCCCGGCGACCGCCTGCTCGCCCGCCTGATCTTCGCGGCCGGCGCCGCCCTCGTCACCCACTTCGCCCTCCTTCCCGATCTGCCCGATGACTGGCGCCGGCCCGGCAGCCCCGCGCTCTACCTGACCGGGGCGGCGGGGGGGCTCCTCCTGCTCGTCTCGGCGGGCTTCCTCCTGGCCAAGCGCACCGGGCGGGGCGGCTCCCCCGTCCGGTGGTTCGAGGCCCACGTCCTGACCGGCACCCTCGGGGCGGTGCTGGCGGCCGTCCACTCGGCCGGGAGGCTGCGCTACGCCCCCGCCCTCCTGCTCCTGGCCCTGGCGGGCCTCCTGGCGCTCGGCGTCTGGGCGCGGCTGCGGGGCTCGCGCCGGATGGCCGCCACCTTCGCCGGGAAGGTTGAAAGCCTCCTCGCCCCCGGCCCCCGGCTGCGCGATCAGCTGAGCGTCATCCTCCGCGAGAAGGAGCTCCTCCTCGCCCGGCTGGACCCCTCGGCGCGGGAGGGCACCTTCTCCCCCACCCTCGCGCACTGGCTGAGGCGCCCCCGGCTCTCGATGGCCTACGCCCGCCTCGCGGGGGAGGAGAGCCGCTTGCTCGGCGCCCGGCGGGCCGTGCCCCCCGGCCAGGCCTATTGGAGGCGCGTCCACATCGCCCTGGCCGTCCTCTTCCTCGCGGGCCTCCTCGGCCACGCCGCCGTGGTGACGTTCTTCGCCGGTTATGCCGCCGGGGGAGAGAAGATATACTGGTGGCATCTCGCGGCGTGGTAGCCCACTAGAGAGAGGCCCGCCTTGGCCCAGCTCGCCCTGATGATCGACCTCGAGCGCTGCTTCGGGTGCAAGAGCTGCGAGGCGGCCTGCAAGCAGGAGCACCGCCTCGGCCCGGGCGAGTACCGCAACAAGGTGGTCTGGCTCGGCAGCCCCGGCGGGGGGCTCGACTTCCTCACCCTCGCCTGCCAGCACTGCGAGCGCCCCGCCTGCCTGCGCGCCTGCCCCGTCCACCCCAAGGCCATCGAGAAGGACCCGGCGACCGGGGTGGTGCGCGTGCGGGAGGACCGCTGCACCGGCTGCGGGGAGTGCGTCATCGCCTGCCCCTACAGCGCCATGGGCTACGACCCCCTCGGCCACCACGCCGTGAAGTGCGACCTCTGCCCCGAGCGCCGGGCGGAGAATCTTCCGCCCGCCTGCGCGGGCGTCTGCCCGGGCCGGGCCATCTCCTTCGGGAAGAGGGAGAGCCACCTGGCGCGCGCGGCGGAGGAGGGGAGGGAGGTGCGGGACCTCGACCACTTCCTCCTCCGGCCCGCCACGGTGTATCTAGAGCCCATGAAGCGGGAGCGGGGCCTCCCCGTGCTCCCCCCGGGGCCGTGCGAGCGCCCCGCCTGCCTGCGCGCCTGCCCCGTCCACCCCAAGGCCATCGAGAAGGACCCGGCGACCGGGGTGGTGCGCGTGCGGGAGGACCGCTGCACCGGCTGCGGGGAGTGCGTCATCGCCTGCCCCTACAGCGCCATGGGCTACGACCCTCTCGGCCATCACGCCGTGAAGTGCGACCTCTGCCCCGAGCGCCGGGCGGAGAATCTTCCGCCCGCCTGCGCGGGCGTCTGCCCGGGCCGGGCCATCTCCTTCGGGAAGAGGGAGAGCCACCTGGCGCGCGCGGCGGAGGAGGGGAGGGAGGTGCGGGACCTCGACCACTTCCTCCTCCGGCCCGCCACGGTGTATCTAGAGCCCATGAAGCGGGAGCGGGGCCTCCCCGTGCTCCCCCCGGGGCCGCCCAGGCGCCCCGCCTTCCCCGAGGCCCCGCGCGCCCAGGCCGTCTTCGAGGGGAACGGCGCGTCCTTCCCGTTCGGGGGGGACAAGGCGGCGCTGCGCCCGGACCGCGCCGTGCCGGGGGGGTGCAACATCTGCTTCAACTGCTGCACCGTGAAGTTCCACTTCAAGGGGGAGGAGCTGGTCAACATCACCGGGAACGAGGAGGACCCGGTGCTCCAGGGCCGGGTCTGCCCCAAGTCCCAGTTCACCCTCCAGCTCTACCACAACGAGAGGCGCCTGAAGCACCCAATGAAACGCATCGGCAAGCGGGGGGAGGGGAGGTTCGAGCGCATCCCGTGGGAGCAGGCGCTGGACGAGATCGCGGCGAGGCTCCGCGCCGTCCGCGATCAATGGGGGCCCGAGGCCCTCGCCCTCTTCGTAGGGACGCGCACCGGCCTCCTCACCAAGAACGCCTACGTGAGGCTCTTCAGCCAGCTCTGGGGCACCCCCAACATGGAGGGCACCGACCCCTTCTGCGCCACGGGCAAGTCCATCGCCTACGAGCTCACCCAGGGGGCGGTCGGGAGCGGGAACAGCTACACGGCCTCCGACCTCGGGAGCGCGAAGCTCTACCTCTACGTCGGGGACAACCAGGCCGAGACCCGCCCCGTCTACTTCGGGATGATCCACGACTGGCGCCTGAGGAACGGGGCCAGGATGATCGCCGTGGACCCCCGCTGCACCGTCACCGCGAGCAAGGCCGACCGGTGGCTCCCCATCCGCCCGGGGACGGACCTGGCCCTGGCCCTCGCCCTGGCCCACCACATCCTCTCGCACGATCTGCACGACAAGGCGTTCTGCGGGAACTGGGTGCTCGGCTGGGAGCGGTGGCGCGACTTCATCTTCGAGCGGGGCTACACCCCTGAGTGGGCCGCGCCCCTCACGGGAATCCCCGCCCCGGACATCCGCGCCCTCGCCGAGGAGGTGGCCCGGGCCGAGGGCTGCGTGATCTTCGCCAGCCGGGGCGTCAACCAGCACACCAACGCCGTCCAGTCCAACCGCGCCCTCATGTTCGTGGCCGCCATCACGGGCAACTGGGGCCGCAAGGGCGGGGCCTTCGTGAACATGACGGCCGGGCTGCCCGTCGCCCCGGATGCCCCCGCGAACCGCCGGGTGGCGCCCGCGAAGCCCCGGGTGCGCCGCAGCCCGGGCGGCTGGCTCGACGCCATGCGGGAGGGGAGGCCCTACCCCATCCGGGCCCTCATCGCCTGCAACAACCCGATGTCCAATTGGCCCGGCCAGGAGGAGGTGCGCGAGGCCTTCCGGGCGCTCGACCTCGTGGTGCACATCGAGCTTTTCGAGAACGAGACCTCGGCCTTCGCCGACTACGTCCTCCCGGCGGCGGGCGGGATCGAGAAGGGCGAGGTCGGCCGGTCGAACGACGACCGGCGCGTCGTCTGGATCGACAAGCTCATCGACCCGCCGGGGGAGGCCAAGCCCGACGGCTGGATCTGGATCGAGCTGGGCCGCCGTCTGGGCTTCGGGGACGTGCTTCAGGAGAAGTACAAGGACTCCGCGGTCTTCTGGGACGAAGTCTGCATCCAGAACCCCCAGCTCCGCGGGGTGACCCAGCGGCGCCTCCACTCGGTGCCCTGGCGCTGGGTTCGCTTCCCGGCCGGGAGCGAGGACGCCCCCGAGATCGAGACCCTCTACCTCGAAGGCGCGACCGCCCCCGGCCAGCCCGCGGGCAGGCGCTTCCCCACCCCGAGCGGGGAGCTGGAGTTCTGGACGGAGGAGCTGGAGGCCAAGTTCCGCGCGCTCGGCCTCTCGGCCCTGCCCGAGTTCTACAGCGAGCGCGAGCAGCTCGTGGACATGCCCTACGCAGAGCTTGAGGCGGGGGACGGGGAGCCCGGGGTGGTCTCCCCCTTCCACAAGGGGACGCCCACGGGGGCCTCGCCCGCGCGCATCGTCCAGCCGGACGGGCGGGGCCCCGGCGCGAGGCTCCGGGAGCGGGGCTTCGACACCGAGCTCATCACCGGCCGCCCGCCCGCCCCCCACTTCCACAGCTGGACCCACTACTTCTGGCAGGCCCAGGAGATGTGGCCCGACCTCTACTGCCAGCTCCATCCGGATAAGGCCGCCCGGCTCGGCGTCGCGGACGGGGAGCGGGTGCGGGTCGAGACCGCCCACGGGGAGATCGAGGCGGTGGCCTGGGTGCACGCTGGGATCCGCCCCGAGGCGGTTTTCATCCCCATCGGCTGGGGGGAGCGCCAGCCCTTCCATCCCTGGCGGTCGGTCAACTTCCTCACCGACCGCCGCCAGCGCGACCCCATCTCGGACCAGACCAACCTCAAGAGCTTCCTCTGCCGGGTGAGGAAAGCGGCCTCGTGATGCGGGCTGGAGGGCGCGCAACGCCCCGGCGGGGGCCCTCGCTCCAGGAGATGCCGGTGTGACCCGACGGTTCATGAAATTGACGTGGATCACGGCGGGCGTCAGCTGCCTCCTGCCCCTTCTGATCTGGGTTTATTCCTTTTTGAAGGCGGGGGAGGCGGCGCTCGGGATTGACGCCGCCTGGGGAAGCCTCCTGTCCAGGCCTGGGCTGCTGTCCCGCCTGTCGGGTGCCGCCCTCGGGGCGGCGGAGCCCGGCCTCTGGGTGTCCCTCGCCGTCCTGATCCCGCTGACGGTTTGCGTGATGATTGCGCCGCGCCTCCTGCCCGGGCGATTTCTCGATTTGCTGGAATTCTGGTCCGCGGAGCAGGGGCGCTACCTGGACGGCCTCCCCGGGCGCTGGGTGGGGGTCTCCATCTTCGCGTGCGCGGCGGTGAGCCTGCTCCTGGAGCTCGCGGTGATCCGCTGGCAGGGGACGGCTTTCGCGCTGTTCGCCTTCTACAAGAATTTCGGCCTCCTGGCCTGCTTCGCGGGCCTCGGCCTGGGCTACGCCGTCTCCGGCCGCGGCCAGATCCCCCTGGTCCTCGTGCCATCCCTCCTCGCGTGGCAGATGGCGCTTCTCATCTTCACCCGGAACGGCCCGGCGGGCTGGAACGTCGATATCCTGAACAGCTCGCCGGAGATGGAGCAGCTGAGCATCGCCCTCGTGCGCGCGACCTCCATTCCCCAGTACGCCGCCGTCTCGCTGCTCCTGGGCGCGGCCTTCGTGCTGACGGCGCTGGCCTTCGTGCCGGTCGGCCAGCTGTGCGGCCACTTGATGGACCGCCTGCCCAAGCTCAGGGCCTATGGCCTCAACCTGCTGGGCAGCCTGGCGGGCGTCCTCGCCATGTTCGGGCTGAGCTATCTGTGGACGCCGCCCGCGGTCTGGTTCTCGATCTGCCTGGCCGTCCTGATCCTTTTCCTGGCGTTCGACGCGAGGGCGCTGGCCTGGGGGATGGGGCTCACCCTCGGCGTGGTGATGGTGCTGATCTGGCCCGTGAATTTTTCCTGGAACACGACCTATTCGCCCTATCAGCTTCTTGAGTTCGGCCCCGACCGGAGCGGGGCGCTCGAGGTCCGGGCGGCGGGGATCTACCATCAGCGCATCCTG
This sequence comes from Candidatus Tectomicrobia bacterium RIFCSPLOWO2_12_FULL_69_37, assembly GCA_001790955.1. Lineage (GTDB taxonomy): Bacteria > UBA8248 > UBA8248 > UBA8248 > UBA8248 > 2-12-FULL-69-37. Next base: position 11,528 of record MGDP01000030.1, on the reverse strand, counting down.
GACCTCTCCCCCGGCCGCCTGGCGAAGCTGAATGACGCCCGGTGGAGCCAGATCGCGGCGTACTACGAGATGCCCTACCGGCTCGCGGGCCGGGCGGGCGAGGTCGCCATCGTGGGCTCGGGCACGGGCAACGACGTGGCGGCGGCCCTGCGGATGGGGGCCGCGCGCGTGGACGCGGTCGAGATCGACCCCGCCATCCAGGCCTACGGGAACGCCTACCATCCCGAGCAGCCTTACCGCGACCGGAGGGTGCGGACCATCATCAACGACGCGCGCACCCATCTGCGGAACACGGACCGCTCCTACGACCTGATCGTGTACGGCCTGCTGGACTCGCACACCTTGCTCAGCCACGGCTCCTCCGTGCGGCTGGACTCCTTCGTCTACACGGTCGAGGCCTTCCGCGAGGCCAGGAGGCGCCTGAGGGACGGGGGGATGCTGAGCCTCTCGTTCGGAGTCGTTTCCCCCGGGATCGGGAGGAAGATCTACCTGATGCTCCAGGAGGCCTTCGGCGGCGTGCCGCCCGTCTGCATCGCCTCCAAGTACGACGGCTCGGTGACCTTCCTGGAGCGCAAGGACGGCCGTTTCGCCCTGCCGCCCGGGATGCTGAAGGATTCCGGCTTCGAGGAGGTCACGGCGGCCTATGCGGACGCCGCCGTGCGGGCGGACGTCTCGACGGACGACTGGCCCTTCTTCTATATGCCGAAGCGGACCTATCCCGTATCTTACTTGGCCGTCCTGGCGATGATGCTCCTGTTGTCCTTCGGCCTCACGGCGTCCCTGTTCGAGGGGAGGGTGCGCCCCAGCCACGGGGAGTTCTTCTTGCTGGGAGCGGGCTTCCTGCTCGTCGAGACCAAGAGCATCACCGAGCTGGGCCTGACCTTTGGGAACACCTGGCACGTGATCGGGATCGTGATCGCGGGCATCCTGCTGATGGCTTTTCTGGCCAACCTCGCCGTCCAGCGCTTCCGCGCCAGGGGGTCGACCGTGCCCTACGTCTTGCTCCTGGCCGCCTTGCTCCTGGGGGCGGGGATCGCCATGGGCGGAGGGTTCCCTTCCACCGCGTGGGGGCGCGCGGCGGGCGTGGCCGTGCTGACCGGCCCTCTGTTCTTCTCCGGCATCGCCTTCTCGACGGCGTTGCGCTCCAGCGAGGACGTCTCCGGCGCGCTCGCGGCGAACCTAATGGGGGCGATGCTCGGCGGCCTTCTGGAGTACAACGCCATGTACTTCGGCTTCACCTTCCTCTACTGGCTCGCCTTCGCGCTCTACGGCGCCGCCTTCTGGGCCTCTTTCAGGAGGCGAAGGGCTTGATCGGGGCTCCGGAGAAGCCCAGGGGAGCGGATGCGGTCAGGGGTTCGCGCTGACCTCGTAGATCCGCATGGGCTCGGGGACGCCCTTGAGCGGGACGGGGGGGAGGGCCCTCACGGCGAAGCGGCCCTCCGGCGCGACGCGCCGCCAGGCCTCCTCCAAGACCACCACCTGGACCGCCCCGCGGCCTACTTGACCGGCTCGGGCTGGACGGGCACGAGGAGCTCCGTCCGCAGCTCCGCCTCCCCCGCCTTGCGCGGATCGGTCAGGAGGCGCTCGACGGCGGGGCCCTCCCGCCGGCGGAAGCCCCCCTGCGGGAGCCATTCGTTGAGGATGAGGCGGAGGGTCTCCTCGATCCGGTCGTAGGGGCCCTCGTGGAGGGCCGCGGCGTACCAGCCGCCGGGGGCCCAGGCCTCGCGGAGCCCCGCCGGGAGGGGATGGCCCGGGAAGAGGGCCCAGCAGGCCTCGTAGCGGCCGTCCGGGTGGCGGAGGCCGAAGGCGGGGCCCGCGGCGGGCACCCCCTCGCAGCGGAGGAGGAGCCTCCCCCACGCCCTCCCCACGGCCCCGGGCGCCGCCCCGTCCTCGGCGGCCAGGGCGGCGCCCCGCACGGGCTCGCGCTGCTCGACGCGAACAATGGCCGTGGTCATGCCCCATTCCCTTGTGCGGAAGATGTAGGGGCGTATTGCAATACGCCCCTACGGATGGATGCGGGGGGCCGTCCCTACGCGCGGTCCTTCAGCGCGTCCCGCAGGACGCGCTGGGCGAGCTGGGCGCAGTGGCGCTTGTGGCGGGGGAGCCCCCCCAGGTGCTCCGCGATCTGCTCGGGCGTGATGGCCATGAGCTCCTCCGCCGTCTTGCCCCCCGCCATGTCGGTCAGGGCGCTCATCGAGGCGGTGATGGCCCCGCAGCCCAGGATCTCCATCTTCGCCTCCGCGACCCGCTCCCCCTCGAAGCGGAGGTAGAGGGTCACCTCGTCCCCGCAGGAGGGGTTGGTGCCCCGGCCCACGGCGTCGGGCCGCTCGATGGCGCCCACGTTGTGGGGCTCGGCGATGTGGCCGAGGACGGTTTCGCTGTAGTGATGGGCGTCCACGAAGGCCGGGGTCATCGCCGCGCCTCCGGCTTGGGGGCCATGGCCCGCACCCTCCGGACGGCCTCGGGGAGGACGTCGAGCACCCGGCCGACGTCTTCCTCCGTGCTGCCCCAGCCCAGGCTGAAGCGCAGCGAGCCGCGCAGCGCCTCGAGGGAGAGGCCCATGGCCACGAGGACGTGGCTGGGCTCGGTCGAGCCCGCGCTGCAGGCCGAACCCGTGCTGACGGCGATCCCTTCCAGGTCCAGGCGGATGAGGAGCGTCTCCCCTTCCGCCCCGATGAAGCTCAGGTTCGAGGTGCCGGGGAGGCGCTCCGCCGCGCCGCCGTTCACCACCACGTCGGGGATGCGCTCGCAGACCGCGCTCTCCAGGCGTTCCCGCAGGGCAGCGAGGGCGCGCGCCTGGGCGGGGCCCTCCTCCCGGGCGAGGCGGCAGGCCTCGCCCAGCCCCACGATGCCGGGGACGTTCTCGGTGCCGGACCTGAGGTCGCGCTCCTGGCCTCCCCCGGTCAGGAGGGGGGCGAGGCGCGCGCCCGTGCGGACGTAGAGGAAGCCCGCCCCCTTCGGGCCGTTGATCTTGTGGGCGCTGGCGGAGAGGAAGTCCACGCCCAGCTCGCGCACATTCATGGGCACCTTGCCCAGGGCCTGGACGGCGTCGGTGTGGAAGGGCACGCCCCGCTCGCGGCACAGCGCCGCGATCTCCCCGACGGGCTGGAGGGTGCCCACCTCGTTGTTCCCCCACATGACGGAGACGAGGCGGGTGTCGGGCCGGAGGGCCCCGGCCACGGCCCCGGCGGTGACGCGCCCCGCCTTGTCCGGGGGGAGGCAGGTGACGCGGATTTTCCCGGATTCGAGCGCCTTGCAGGTGTCGAGGACGGCGTGGTGCTCGACCGCCGAGGTGAGGATGTGGCCGCTCCCTCCCGCGGCGGCGAGGGCGCCCCGCAGCGCCAGGTTGTCGCTCTCGGTGCCCCCAGAGGTGAAGAGGATCTCCTCCGGCTCGGCGGCCCCGATGAGGGCGGCCGCGCGCGCCCGGGCCTCCTCCACGGCGGCGCGGGCCTCGCGGCCGAAGCCGTGGATGCTGTTCGGGTTGCCGAAGAGGGCGCCGAGGAAGGGCCGCATGGCCTCGGCGACCTCGGGCCGCACGGGGGTGGTGGCGTTGTGGTCGAGGTAGACCCGCTTCATTCGATCTTCCGCCGCTCGCGGTCCGCCGCTTCGTGGAGCTGGCCGATCTGCCGCTCCAGCCCGGCGATGCGGTCGTTGAGGGCCTGGATGGCCCCCTCGACCGGGTCGGGCAGCTGGTGGTGGTCGAAGGCGAGGGGCTGGGGGCGGTCGAGCTTGCCCTCGCCCTCGCGGAAGACGATCCGGGCGGGCACCCCCACCACGGTGCAGCCGGGGGGCACGTTCGAGATGACCACCGAGCCCGCCCCCACCCGGCTCCCCTCGCCGATGGTGTGGGGCCCGAGGATGCGGGCGCCCACCCCGACGATGACGCCTTCTTCGAGCGTAGGGTGGCGCTTGCCCTTCTGGAGGCTCACCCCGCCCAGGGTGACGCCGTGGTAGATGGTGCAGTTCTTCCCGATGATCGAGGTCTCCCCGATCACCACCCCCATCCCGTGGTCGATGAAGAAGCCCTCCCCGATCACGGCGCCGGGGTGGATCTCGATGCCGGTCAGGAAGCGGTTGATGTGGCTCAGCCACCGCCCGATGAGGAACCACTCCCGCTTCCAGAGGAAGTGGGCCCCCCGGTGGAAGACGATGGCGTGGAAGCCGGGGTAGCAGAGGATGACCTCGGCGACGGACCGGGCGGCCGGGTCGCGCTCCAGGCAGGCCTGGATGTCTTTCCGGATCAAGTACATGGCGTGCCGGAGCTTCCGGCGGTAGGTGCGGGGCACGGGCGATCTCCCATCGGGTGCGGTCTCTGGGGCGGGCCGCCATCCTCATTTTAACACGATGGGCCGGGGGTGTGTGCCTGGGGGGGAGGGCGATGCGCTCCTACGGGTAGCGGCCGCCGAAGTAATCCCCCAAAATCTCCCCGTGGTCGAAGGCGAGGGGAGGGAGGTTCTCCCGCCGGAAGACGGCGGCCCGGCGGGCGTCGTCCCGGCCCTTGAGGGTTCCTCCGGCCGGCCTGGCGATGAAGACCACGGTGACGTTGTGCTGGCGGGCGTCCCGGCGGGGGTCGCTGTAGGCGTGGAACTGGCGGACGAGCTCGACGCCCAGGGAGGTTTCTTCTTTCGCCTCGCGGACCGCGGCTTGTTCGAGCGACTCCCCATAGTCCACGAACCCTCCCGGCAGGGCCCAGCCGGGCGGCGGGTTCCTGCGCTCGATGAGGACGACGCCCCCTTCCATCTCGATGATGAGGTCCACCGTCAGGTAGGGGGTTCTGAGGTCGGGCATTTCGTTTCTCTCATCAATCGCGGGCCTGTCATTTGTAGGGGCGAGGCATGCCTCGCCCCTACGGACGGGACGGCAGGTTCTGTAGGGGCGTTCAATTGAACGCCCCTACAAAGGCGGTGCTGGCCGGACGTTGCGCTTGCCTCCCCCGGAGGGGGGCTTCTATAATGCCCCGCACAGGGGGATTTTCCTCTCTTTCGGCCCGTTTTCCCACCGGTTTCCGTCCCCGCCCTCCGGGCGGGGCGCCCGCGGGAGAGCGCCATGATCAAGTACAACATGGCCACGACGGCCCGCCGCCTGGTGGATCAGGTGCTGGCGGTCAAGCCGGGCGAGCTGGCCCTGCTCGTGACCGACTCCGACCGCCCGGCCTCCATCACCGAGGCCCTGGCCCACGCCCTGAGCGGGGCGGGAGCCAGGCTCGCCGTCGTGCACATGCCCCCGCACCAGATGGGGGGGGTGGACCCTCTCCCCCAGGTGGGGGCGGCCATGGCGGCCTCGGACGTGGTGGTGCTCCAGACGAGCTTCGCCACCGTCCACACCGACACCGCCCGGGCGGCCCTGAAGAAGGGCGCCCGCATCCTCGACATGTGGGGCTGGCGGGAGGACATGATGGTGGCGGGGGGCGCCCTGGCCGACTACGACGAGGTGGCCCGCATCACCCGCAAGCTCGCCGATATTCTCACGAAGGCCAGGCGGGGCCGGTTCACCACCCCCGAGGGCTGCGACATGGCCTTCTCCCTCGAAGGCCGCACCTGCTTCCCCCTGATCGGGGTGGCGCGCCAGCCGGGCGAGTTCACCGCCGTCCCGGACGGGGAGGCCGCCATGAGCCCGGTCGAGGGCACGGCGGAGGGGGTGATGGTCAACCCCTTCTCCATCGAGCGGAAGGACCTGGGCTTCGTGAAGGAGCCCATCCGGCTTGAGGTCAAGGGCGGCAAGGTCGCCTCCATCACCGGGAGCCCGGCGGCCGAGCGCTTCTGGCGGCTGCTGGAGGAGCACGGCGACCTGGCCAAGAACGTGGCCGAGTTCGCCATCGGCACCAACCCCGCCTGCCGCGCGCGCGAGACCATGCGCGAGGCCAAGAAGGCCTGGGGCACCTGCCACATGGCCGTGGGGGACAGCGGCAGCATCGGGGGGAAGGTCGTCGCCCCCCTCCACGTGGACATGATCTTCGACCGCCCCACCGTCTGGGCGGACGGCCAGATCGTGGTGAAGGACGGCCAGATCACCGTCTGAGCGGCCCCGCCCCTCCCGCTCCGCCCCGCCGCACCGGAGGTTCCGTGACGCAGACCTCATCCGCCACTGTCCTGAAGGGGAAGCCCGTCGCCGACAAGCTCCTGGGCGAGCTCCAGGCCGCCATCCCGGGCCTGGCCTCCCGCGCGGGCCGCCCGCCGGGGCTGGCCGCCGTGCTGGTGGGGGAGGACCCCGCCTCCCAGGTCTACGTCCGCCTCAAGGAGAAGAAGGCGAACGAGCTGGGCATCGCCACCTTCGACCACCGCCTCCCGGCCGGGACGCCGCAGCGCGACCTGGAGGCCCTGATCGGCAAGCTGAACGCCGACCCGGCGGTGGACGGCATCCTCGTCCAGCTCCCCCTGCCGGAGCAGATCAAGGAAGAGCAGGTGCTGCGCCGGGTGGCCCTGGAAAAGGACGTGGACGTCTTCCACCCCGAGAACTTCGGCCTCCTCGCCCTCAAGCAGGGCGTGCTCAAGCCCTGCACCCCGGCGGGGGTGATCGAGATCCTCAAGCACTACGAGATCGGGATCTCGGGCAAGCGCGTCGTCATGATCGGGCGGAGCAAGATCGTGGGCCTGCCGCTCGCCCTCCTCCTCCTCCACGAGAACGCCACCATGACCATCTGCCACTCCCGCACGAGGGACATCCCCGCCGTCGCCCGGGAGGCGGACATCGTCATCGCCGCCATGGGGAAGGCCCGCTTCGTCACGGCGGACATGGTGCGCGAGGGCGCCGTGGTGGTGGACGTGGGCATCAACCGGGTGGGGGAGAAGCTCGTGGGGGACTGCGACTACGAGGCGCTCCTGCCCAAGGTCTCGGCCATCACCCCCGTGCCCGGGGGCGTCGGGCCCATGACCATCGCCATGCTCATGGTGAACACCGTGCGCGCCTTCCGCCTCCACGCCTTCCCGGAAGAGATCCTCTGATGGTGGACCTGCTCGGTCCCCAGGCCCCCCCCGCCCGGCCCCCCGTCCTCACCGTCTCCCAGCTCAACGCCCGGGTGAAGGGGCTGCTGGAGGAGGAGTTCGGGGATCTGCTGGTGGAGGGCGAGGTTTCCTCCTGGCGGCTCTACCCCTCGGGCCACGCCTACTTCGACCTCAAGGACGCCGCCGCCAAGGCCGGGGCGGTGATGTTCGCCGGGCGCAGGCGCTTCCTCCGCTTCCAGCCCGAGGACGGGATGCGCGTCCTCACCCGCTGCCGCGTCACCCTCTACGAGCGGGACGGGCGCTTCCAGCTCTCGGTCCTCTCGATGGAGCCCCTGGGCGAGGGGGCGCTGGAGATCGCCTTCCGCCAGCTCCACCAGCGGCTCGCCCAGGAGGGCCTCTTTGACCCAGCGCGCAAGTGCCCGCTCCCCGAGCGCCCCCGCCGGGTGGCCCTGGTCACGAGCCGGGAGGGCGCGGCGGTCCAGGACATGCTCCGCGTCCTCCGCGAGCGAGCCCCCATCGTGGAGGTGGTCGTGGTCCATACCCAGGTCCAGGGGGAGGGCGCGGCCGCCTCCATCGCCTCCGCGCTGCGGCGGGCGGACCGGGGCCTCGCCCGGCTGGGCCGGCCCGCCGACCTCATCATCGTGGGCCGGGGCGGGGGGAGCCGGGAGGACCTCTGGGCCTTCAACGAGGAGGAGGCGGTCCGCGCCGTCGCGGCCTGCGGGACGCCCGTCCTCTCGGCGGTGGGGCACGAGATCGACACCACCCTGACGGACCTGGCGGCGGACGAGTCCGCCCCCACCCCCACGGCGGCGGCCGAGCGCGCGGCGCGGGGCTGGGCCGCGCTCTCGCGGGAGGTCCAGCGCATCCCGGGCGATCTCCTCCGCCTCCTCCGCCTCCGGCTGGAGGAGGGCGAGGAGCGGCTCGCCGCCCTGGGGCGGGAGCGGGTGTTCCGGCGGCCCGAGGCGGGGCTCGACGCCCTGGGACAGCGGATGGACGGCCTCTTCGACCGCCTCTGGCGGGAGACGCGGCACGCGGGCCGGGCGCGGGCGTCGGCCCTCGCGGCGCTGCTTCCCCGCCTGCGGGCGGCCTCCCCCCGGCGGCGGGTCCGCCAGGGCTGGGAGGGCCTCATCGAGCGCCTGCGGCGGCTGATCGCGGCCCAGGCGAGGCTCCGGGAGCGCAAGGAGGCGGCGCTGGCCGCCGGGGCCGGGAGGCTGGAGGCGGTCTCCCCCCTGGCGGTGCTGGCGCGGGGCTACAGCCTGGCCTACCGGGAGCGGGACGGCGCCCTCCTCCGCGAGGCGGCCCAGGCCGCGCCGGGGGACCGGGTCCGCCTGCGGCTCCACCGTGGGACGCTCGCCTGCCGGGTCGAGGAAGCCCGGGCGGAGGCCCGGCTGGAGGGAGGATCGGAATGAGCGCGGCGAAGAAAGGCGGGAAGCCCGGGGGCGGGGAGCCGCCCCGGAATTTCGAGGAGGCGCTCGATCGCCTGGAGGCCATCGTGGAGGAGCTCGAGGGCGGGGAGGCCCCGCTCGAGAAGGCGGTGGGGCTCTACGAGGAGGGGGTGGGGCTCTTCCGCTTCTGCCGCCAGCAGCTCGACGCCGCCCGGAAGCGGGTGGAGGAGCTGGCGGGGGAGACCGAGGAGGCGCTCTCGCTGCGGCCCTTCGAGGAGGACGAGGAAGAGGACGGGGAGGACGATGGGTCCTGACGCGGCTTCCGCCGTGGACGCCGGCGCCTACCTGGAGCGCTGGGCCGCGCGCGCCGAGGAGGAGCTGGGCCGCCGCGTCCCCGAGCGGGGCGCCGAGCCGGCCGAGATGTACCGCATCATGCGCTACAGCCTCTTCGCCGGGGGCAAGCGCCTGCGCCCCGTGCTCTGCGCCGCGGGGGCCGAGGCGGTGGGGGCCGACCCTGAGATCGTTCTCCCGGCGGCCTGCGCCCTGGAGTGCATCCACACCTATTCCCTGGTGCACGACGACCTCCCCGCCATGGACGACGACGACCTGCGCCGGGGCGTCCCCACCAGCCACAAGGTGCACGGGGAGGGGGCGGCCATCCTCGCGGGTGACGGCCTGCTGACCCTCGCCTTCGGCCTCATGGCGGACGGGGAGATGGCCCGCCGGGCGGGACCGGAGCGGGTGATCGAGGGGGTGCGGATGCTGGCCGGGGCGGCGGGGGCCTCGGGCATGGTCGGGGGGCAGCTCCTCGACATCCGCGCCGGCGGGAAGGTGAGCGGCCCCCGGGAGCTGGAGGAGATCCACCGTCGGAAGACGGGCGCCATGATCCGCTGCTCGGTCTGCCTGGGGGGGCTCCTGGGCGGGGGGAGCCAGGAGGCGATGGCGGCCCTCGCCCGCTACGGGGAGCGGGCGGGCCTCGCCTTCCAGATCGTGGACGACATCCTGAACGTCGAGGGGAGCCCCGAGCAGCTGGGCAAGGCCGCCGGCTCGGACGCGGCGCACGGGAAGGCCACCTACCCGGCCCTCCACGGCCTGGAGGCCTCGAAGCGGCTGGCGAGGGAGGCTTGCGAGGAGGCCCTCGCCGCCCTTTCGCCCCTGCCGGGGGGGGGCCCGGCCCTGGCCGCCCTGGCCCGATTTATCGTCTTGCGGAGATCCTGAATTTTCCTTTAGGATCAGGCCTCTCTGGAGGGGCCCCGGAAGGGCCGGGCTGCCCGCTCGCCCTCCCCGATTCCACGCGGTTTTGGGAGAAGAAATACCGATGGGCGAGCTATTGGAGCGGATCAACAGCCCGGCCGACCTGCGGAAACTCGACCCGGAGGCCCTGCCCCAGGTCGTGAGCGAGCTGCGGGACATGATCATCCAGGTGACCTCCCGGACCGGGGGCCACCTGGGGGCCTCCCTGGGCGCGGCCGAGCTGGTGGTCGCCCTCCACTACATCTACGACACCCCGCGCGACAAGCTCATCTGGGACGTGGGCCACCAGGCCTACGCCCACAAGATCCTCACCGGCCGCCGCGACCGCTTCCACACGCTCAGGCAGTGGGAGGGCATCGCGGGCTTCCCGGACCGGCGGGAGAGCGAGTACGACCACTTCAACGTCGCCCACGGCGGCACCTCCATCTCCGCCGCCCTGGGCATGGCCGCCGCCCGCGACCTGGCGGGCGAGAACCACCGCGTCGTGGCCGTCATCGGGGACGGGAGCCTCACCGCCGGGATGGCCATGGAGGCCCTCAACAACGCGGGCGACGCCTCGCGCGACCTCACCGTCATCCTGAACGACAACAAGATGGGCATCTCGCCCAACGTCGGGGCCATGTGCTCCTACCTCGCCCGCATCATGACGGGCGAGTGGGCCAACCGCGCCCGCAAGGTGAGGGACGAGGTGCAGAAGCTCCTCTCCCACGTCCCCCTGGTGGGCGAGACGGCCGTGAGCTTCATGGACAAGTTCGAGGACTCGCTCAAGAACCTGATCGTGCCGGGGATGCTCTTCGAGGAGCTGGGCTTCCGCTACATCGGCCCCGTGGACGGCCACCGGCTGGACCTCCTGGTCCCCACCCTGCGCAACGTGAAGAACCTCAAGGGCCCCAACCTCGTCCACGTCATCACCCGCAAGGGCCACGGCTACCCCTACAGCGAGGCCGAGCCCATCACCTACCACGGCGTCACCCAGTTCGACCCCGAGACGGGCAAGTTCAAGAAGAAGGCCGCCGGGCCCCCGGGCTACTCCAAGGTGTTCGCCGACACCCTGGCCAGGCTCAGCCGCAAGGACCCGAAGATCGTCGCCATCACCGCCGCCATGCTCGAGGGCACGGCCCTCGTGGGCTACCAGAAGGAGTTCCCGGACCGCTGCTTCGATGTCGGGATGTGCGAGCAGCACGCCGTCACCTTCGCCGCGGGGCTGGCGCTGCGGGGCTTCAAGCCCGTGGCCGCCATCTACAGCACCTTCCTCCAGCGGGCCTACGACCAGATCATCCACGACGTCTGCCTGACGGGGGTCCCCGTCACCTTCGCCCTGGACCGGGGCGGCCTCGTCGGGGACGACGGCCCCACCCACCAGGGGGCCTTCGACCTGGCCTACCTGCGCTGCATCCCCAACATGGCCGTCATGTCCCCCAAGGACGAGAACGAGCTCCAGCGCATGCTCCTGACCGCCATCGAGCATCCCGGCCCGGCCGCCGTGCGCTTCCCGCGCGGGGCGGGCGAGGGCGTGGCGATGGAGGAGGAGATCACGCCTCTGCCCATCGGCGAGGCCGAGGTGCTCCGCGAGGGGGAGGACGTGGCCCTCATCGCCCTGGGCCCCATGGTGGGGCTGGCCATGGAGTCCGCCGCCCAGCTCGCCGAGCTGCGCATCCGCGCCGCGGTGCTCAACCTGCGCTTCGTCAAGCCGCTCGACGAGGCGCGGGTGCTCGGCCTCGCCCGCAAGTGCCGCCGCGTCGTCACCGTCGAGGAGGGCTGCCTCATGGGCGGGATGGGCTCGGCCGTGCTGGAGCTCCTGGCCGCCAGGGGCCTCGCCGGGGTGCGGGTGCGGAACCTGGGCCTGCCCGACCGCTTCATCGAGCACGGCGCCCCCCAGCTCCAGCGCGAGCACTGCGGCCTCACCCCGGGGGACATCACCCAGGCGGCCCGCGACCTCATCGAGGCG
>MGDP01000029.1 GCA_001790955.1 Candidatus Tectomicrobia bacterium RIFCSPLOWO2_12_FULL_69_37 | reverse complement strand
CTGCTGCGCCGGGCCCTGGGCCGCCCAGGTGGGCCGCATGGCGGGCGCCGAGATCCCCGTCAAGCCCATCCGCCGCCAGGTCTTCGTGACGGGGCCCGTGCCCTCCCTCCCGCGCGCGATGCCCTTCACCATCGACCTGAGCCAGGCCGCGACCTACAAGCCCGAGGGCGAGGGCTTCATCCTCTACGGCCCCCAGGACGCCGAGCCCAGCTTCAGCCTGAAGGTGGACTGGGAGGCCGCCGAGTGGGCCGTCGAGCGGGCGGTTCGCCGCGTCCCCGCCTTCGCGGGGGCGAGCATCCTCCGGGGCTGGGCCGGGCTCTACGAGATCTCGCCCGACAACCACGGCATCATGGGGGGCTTCGAGGGGCTGGAGGGCTTCCACGCCGCAACCGGCTTCAGCGGCCACGGCTTCCAGCACAGCCCGGTCATCGGCCAGGCCATGGCCGAGCGCATCCTGGAGGGCGAGGCCCGCGTGGTGGACATCCGCCCCCTGGCGCCGGGCCGCTTCGCGCGCGGCGCCCTCATCCCCGAGCGCCTCGCCGCCCACCACGCCGAGGCGGGGTAGGCATGGAAGCGGGCAAATCTCGCGGGAAGGCTTGTCTGTCATCCTCTATGAAGGCCCGGACGGTGGTCAAGATATTTCTTCATAGAAGGATGACAGACGGAGCCAGGAGCCGCCGCCATGCGTGAGGGAACCCACCCGGGGAAGCGCAAGTCCTTCTTCATCGCCTTCCTGCTCTGGTTCTTCTTCGGCTTCATCGCCGCCCACAAGCTCTACCTGGGGCTCTACCGGGAGGCGGTGCGCCTCATCCTCCTCTACTTCCTCCTCCCGCTGGGGGTCGTGGTGCCGGCCATCCTCGTCCTCCACCTCCTGGGCTACCGCCTCGCGCCCGAGGAGCTGCGCGCGGGGGACATCGAGGCCCTGCTCAAGAGCCCCGCCTTCGCCGCCCTGACCGGGGTGGTGCTCGCGGTCCTGACGGCCATCTGGATCTGGGATTTCCGCGTCCTCATGCGCCAGGTGCGCGAGCACAACGAGGCCGCGGCGCGGGAGGAGGAAGGATCGCGGAAGAAGGGCGGCGCCTAGCGGCGAAGCCGATGCCGACTGTTCATTCAAGTGGAGCCCGCATGAGGAAGCCGCCTGCGCGGGCCTCGGCTCCCCTCTCCCAGAGGGAGAGGGAGAGTGGCCGCATCCGTCACGGTGAACAGCGTGTTTGGATTCGGCGCCTAGCGGCGGTGCCTGCCGCCGAGCGCCTCCTCCCAGGAGAGGTAGTCCCGCATGGCCTGGGGGCCGATGTCGTAGGGCTTGAGGGCGACGTCCTTCGGTTCCTCGGCGATGCCGCGCTCCCCCACCTCCAGCGGCAGGCCCGCCCCCGCCCAGGCCCGCTTGCCGCCTGTGAGATATGCCGCGCGCGCGTAGCCCATCTCGATGAGGGTGCGCGCCGCGAGGGCCGAGCGCATCCCGTCCCCGCAGGTGACGAGGACAGGGGACTCCTTCGAGGGCACCCACGGCGGCGCCCACTCCTCCAGCCAGCCCCGGGAGAGCCAGCGCGCTCCTGCCAAGTGGCCCCTGCGGAAGGCCGGGCTCGGGTCCACATCGAGGACGAGGGCGGAGGCGGCCTCCGCCTTCTCGGGCGAGAGGCCCGGCGCGATGCGCCGCGCCTCCGCGAGGCCCAAGGGCTCCCGGGCCTCGGCGGGGCTCTCGCCCGAGCCGCCTCCCTCCCCTTCCCCCACGGGGAGCCCCGCCCCCCGCCACGCCGCGAGGCCGCCGCGCAGGGCGGAGGCGCGCAGCCCCATGCGCCGGAGCCAGTAGGCCGTCATCACCCCGCGCGCGTTGGCATCGCAGTACGTGACCACCCTCCCCGCGCGCACCGCCGCCACCTCGTCCGTGCGCTGGACCGCCTGCCCGCCCGGGATGGAGATCGCGCCGGGGATGTGCCCTGCCCGGAACTCGGGGGCGAGGCGCACGTCGAGGAGGTAGAGGGTCTCTTCTTCCGCGCCCTCGATGAGAGCCTTCATCTCGTCCACTCCGGCGAAGGGGACGCCCTCCTCCGCCGCGACGCGCGCCGCCAATTCTTCCGCGTAAGCCCGGCTCTTCGCCGAGGGCGAGGGGACGACGGCCGGCCTGCCGCGGTCAAGAGGCAGGCCGGCGAGCAGGATGCCCATCCCGCCGTTGCGGAGCGCCCGGACGCCGGGGATGCCGAGCCTCCGCAGGGTCTGGGCCCCGATGATGCTCCGGGTGCGGCCGGCGCAGTTGACGATCAGGGGCGCGCTCGGGTCCCGCATCAGGTCCCAGGCGTGGAGGATGAGCTCGCCTCCGGGCAGGCTCCGGGCGGTGGGCACCGAGAAGCGCTCGTACTCCGCCTCGGTGCGGGCGTCGAAGATGCGCGGGGGCGTGGGGCCCTGGATGAGGCCGAAGAGCTCCTCCGCCTCGACCTCGGGCACCTTCTCCTGGACGTGGATCCGCTCGCCGAAGTCCTTGCTCGGCACGTTCGTGCCGCTCACGGTGGGGAGCCCGGCGGCCTTCCAGCCGGCGAGCCCGCCTTCGAGCAGGCGCACGTCCCGGTAGCCGAGGCCATCGAGCGTCCCCGCCGCCCGCTCCGCGCGCGGGCCACCCTCGTCCAGCACCACGACGGGGAGCGTCTTCACCGGCACGAGCTTGGCGACCCGGAACTCGATGCTCCCACGGGGGAGGCTGGTCGAGCGGAAAATCTGGGCCTCGTGGAACTCCATCGGCTCGCGCACGTCGAGGACGGCGTGGGGAGAGGGCCCCTCCATGAGGGCGCGGAGCTCCTGGGGCGTGATGTTCCCGATCATCGGATTGCCCTTTCACGTAGGGGCGACCGGCCGGTCGCCCCTACCAAACCCGCCTCGCCCGCGCCCCTCAGCGCGAGGGGATGCCCGCGAGACGGCGCAGCACCTCGACGATGGCCCCGGTGTCGGCGTCGGCCAGCCCGTTCATCTCGGCGGCCTGGAGCACCTGCTGGTGCACCTGCTCGAGGGGCATGGGGGAGCCCAGCTTCTGGCCCTGGGCGAGGATGAGGCGCACGTCCTTGTGGTGCTGGCGGATGCGGGAGATGGGGTTGCCGTAGTCCGCGGTGATCATGATCTTGCCCCGCTGGTCCATCGCCTTGCTGTAGGCGGCGCTGTCCTTCAAGACGGCGAGCAGGGTCTCCAGCTCCACCCCCGCCTTCATCCCGAAGACGAGCCCCTCGGCCAGCGCGAGGCGGTTGAGCCCCAGCACGTGGTTGATGATGAGCTTGGTGAGCGCCCCCGCCCCGTTCGGGCCCAGGTGATAGACCGAGCGCGAGAAGGACTCGATGACGGGCCGGGCGCGCTCGAAGTCCGCCTTCTCGCCCCCCGCCACGGCGACCAGGGTGCGGTTCCAGGCGTCGTTGCTCCCCCCGCTCAGGCTCGCGTCCACGAAGCCGATCCCCTTCTCCCGCAGGAGCCGGGCGGTCTCGGCCGAGTCGTCGGGGCTGGAGGTCGAGGCGTCGATCACGACGAGGCCGGGCTCCGCCGCCTCCGCCACCCCGTCCTTCCCGAGGCACACTTCGCGCACCGTGCTGCTGTAGAGGAGGGAGGTCAGCACGAACCGCGCCCCCCGCGCCGCGCCGGCGGGGGAGGAGGCGGCCCGGCCCCCGCGCCCCTCCAGCTCCTTCACCCGGGCGGGCTCGATGTCGAAGCCGCTCACCTCGTAGCCGCTCTGGAGCAGGTTCCCGCTCAGGGCCGAGCCCATGAGGCCCAGGCCGATGACGCCCACCTTCCCCTTCCCGCTCATCTGGTGTCCCCTTTTCCCGGATTGTTTCAAGGCTGCCCACCAAGCAAGACCCTGGCAAGGAAGCGAGGGCGCCTCGGCCCCCTCTCCCTCTGGGAGAGGGAGACGTGCCCGCTTCCTCCGGGTGGACTTGAGAACGGATATCCGCCCCTAGAACCTGGGCCGGCCCTTCGCGGCGTAGCCGACCAGCTCGGCGAAGCCCACCCCGGTGACGCTCTCAGCTCCCCACCGGCCCTTGGCCTCCACGCCCCCCTCCCAGTAGATGACCCGGGTGCTCCCCTCGGTCGAGAGCTCCTGGTCCTCGGCCAATGGTCTGACCTCCAGCTCGATCCCCTCCCCCGGCACCCGGACCCTCCAGCCCATCGGGTAGACCGCCCCGGTGACGGGGCTCTTCCACGTTCCGGCCGGCTCGAAGCGGAAGGCGTCCCGGGGAAGATGCCTCGCCCGGCCGTCCGCGTCCACCACCGTTCCGCTGCTCTGGGGGTCGATCCCGCCCCCCTCCCGCCGCATGTGGTAGAGCATGAGCTCCCGCCCGTCCGCGAGCTGGAGGCTCAGCCAGTCCCAGCCCGCCTGGCCCGGGGCGAGCTGGTTCGAGCCGAACTCGTGGTCCATCCAGGCGCTCCCCTCCACCCGGAAGGCCCTCCCGTCCAGCGTGAGCTCCCCCTGGGCCGCGAGGCGGGTGAAGGAGTAGTAGTGGGAGGCTCTTCCCTCCCCTTCCGCCTTCTGGCTCACTCCCTCCCTGCCGTGGACGACGGGGGGCTTCCGGGGCGCGAGGACGAGGGCGAGCTTGGCCCCCACCCCCTCGGCGGCGAGGCGGATGGCGCCGTCCCGCTCCATCCCGGCCCGCCAGTCCCGGATCCAGACGTTCAGCCCGCCTTCCTCCGCCCCGGCCTCCCCCAGCGCCCCCCGGCTGAAGCGCTCGGTGTGGCGGTGGCGCTTGGCCCGGACATCGAGGAGGGCGAAGTGGGCGAAGTGGAGGTCCCGGAGCGCCCAGCGGCTGCGGCGGGGGGGATCGTCCGGCGCGGGGGGCCTCAGCCCCGAGCGGAAGAAGGTGAGCATGAAGGCGAAGCGCTCCCCGCCTTCTTCCTGGGGGGCCTTCAGGTGGCCCGAGAAGTACCACCACTCGGTGCGGAAGCCGGGGTGGGCGCCGTGGTCGCGGGGGAACGCATAGACGTAACCCGGCAGGGCGGGCCGCCAGCGGGCCTCCTCGGCCGCGCTCGCGGGCGGGAGGATCGAGAGCAGGAAGGCGGCGGCGAGGATGAGGGTCATCACTCCTCCCGCACCGCCTGGGCGATGGGGGCGCGGGCCGCCGCCCGGGCCGGGACCGCCCCCGCCGCGAAGGCGGCCGCGGCCGCCACCGCGAGGTAGCCCGCCAGCGGGGCCCAGGGCAGGCCGTAGCGGATGGTCCAGCCGAAGCTCTGCTTGTTGATGACGAAGATGAGGATGGCGGCGAGCGCCGCCCCCGCCGCCCCGCCCAGGAGGGCCGAGAGCAGGCCCAGCAGCCCCGCCTCCCCCATGACCGCCCCGGCGACGCCTCGCCGGGTCAGGCCCAGGGAGCGCAGGACGCCTATCTCGCGCCGCCGCTCCAGGACGTTCGAGCTCAGCGCCGTCGCCACCCCGAGCAGGGCCACCAGGACGGCCACCCCCTCGAGCGCGTAGGTGATGGCGAAGGTCTGGTCGAAGACCTCCAGCACCCGCCGCCGGAGGCCCGCGTTCGAGATGAGGACCATGCTGGGGTCGAGGGCCCTCTCCATCTCGCGGGAGACGCGGGCCCGGTCCGCCTCGGGCGCGAGATAAACCGCCATCGAGGTCAGCCGCCGGTCCCCCCAGACGCGCCGGAGCATCTCCCGGTCCACCACGATGTGCCCCCCCTCGGTGGTGTAGTCGTAATAGACCCCGGCGACGCGCAACGCGGTCTCGCCGCCCGGCGCGGGCAGGCGCACGGAGTCCCCCCGCTTCAGGCCGAAGCGCAGGGCGAAGGTCTCGGTGACGAGGGCCTCCCCGCGCTCGCGGGCCCGGCGCACGATCCCAGCGGAATCCCCCTCGGTGAAGAGCAGCCGCCCGCGCTCGGCCAGCACCCCGAAGTCCCCCGCCGAGAGGCTGATCCATTCCCCCCGCCAGGGGACGCGCAGGCTCCGGAAGCCGTCCACGGCGGCCACCCCCTGGATGCCCCGGACGCGGTCGAGCGCCTCTTCCGCGAAGCTCGCCCCCGAGCCCTTGATGAAGCGCGAGGCGGGGGCGGCGTAGAGGTCCGCCCGGAGGGTTTGCTCCGTCCAGACCGCCACCGTCCGCCGGAAGCTCTCCACCATGATGACCAGGCTGGCCAGCATGGCCATGGCGGTGGCGAGGGAGGCGATGGTCACGGCGTTGCGCCCCGGGTTCCGCCCCAGGCCGTGGGCCGCGAGCCAGAGCGCCCGCCCGGGGAGGCGGCGCAGCAGGGCCGCCCCCCCCGCCGCGAGGGCGGGGCTCGCCAGGGCCACGGCGGCGACGGCGAGGGCCGCCGCGAGGTAGCCCGCCAGGGGCACCCCGCCCCAGGCCGGGAGGCGGGCCAGGGCGAAGGCGGCGGCGGAGGCCAGCAGGGCGCCCTCCAGTGTCCGCCCGATGAAGCGGGAATTCGGCGCGCCCCCCACCCCTCCCGCGCCCAGCTCGCGCGCCCCCTCGGCGGGAGCCACCCGCGCCGCCGCGAGGGCGGGCCCCAGCCCCGAGAGGAGCGCGACCCCTGTCCCCGCCGCGAGGGCGGCCCCGAGGAGGAGGGGGTCGAGGTCCACCCGCCCCGCCTCCAGGAAGGCGTAGAGGTTCCGGATGGTGAGGGTGGTGGCCCGCAGCGCCCCCCGCGCGAGGAGGATCCCCAGCCCCAGGCCCAGGACCGAGCCCGCCAGGCCGATCAGGGCGGCCTCCGCCGCGAAGAGGAGCGCGACCTGGCGCGCCGTCATCCCCAGGGCGCGGAGGCGGGCGATCTCCCCCCGGCGGCGCACCACCGAGGCCGACATGGCGTTGAAGATGAGGAAGGAGCCCACGAGGAGGGCGATGACGCTCAGCACCGTGAGGTTCAGGCGGAAGGAGGCGAGCATCTTCTCCACGTCCTCCCCGCGCCGGACGGGCCTCTCGGCGATCACGCCGGGCGGCAGGAGCGCCTCGACGCGCTTCTTCACCTCCTCCAGCCGGGAGGGGTCCTTGAGGATGAGGTCGATCCGGTCGAGCCGCCCGAGCCGCTCGAAGGCCTCCTGGGCCACCCCGATGTCGAGGAGGGCCACCCGCCCCTCCATCGCCTCGGCGAGGCCGGCCGGCTGCAATATGCCCCGCACGCGGAAGCGCAGGCGCCGGGCCGCCTCGGCCTCGATCCACTCCCCCTCCCCCACGCCGAGCTCCCGGGCGAGGGCGCGGGTGATGAAGATGCCCCGGGGGTCGGCCATGCGCTCGAGCATCTCCCCGAGGGAGAGCGCCCCCTCCGCCCGGTAGCCCCGGAAGGCGGCGTCCCCGAGGAGGTCCACCCCCAGGACGAGGGCCGCCCGCCCCTGGGAGGGGGCCCCGCGCGTCCAGCGTTCCTCCCCGGGGCCGGGCCGGCGGAGCCAGGCCGTCTGCTGGACGACGGGGGCGGCCTTCTCCACCCCCTCGGCCGCGCGGAGCTTGGGGAAGAGCTCCTCGGGGATGCCCGCGTCCCCGCCCGCGGCGTGGAGGTGGGTCTTGCCCGCGATGGCGTCCAGGCTGTTGCGGAAGGCGCGGACGGCGGAGGTGTTCGCGAGCTGGATGGCGAGGTAGACCGCCACCCCCAGCGCCACCCCCGCCACGGTCAGGGCGAGGCGGAAGGGCTCCTGGCGCAGCCGCCGCCAGCCGAGCCGCCGCAGGAGGGGGAGCCAGGGGGCGCTCACGCCGTCTCCTCCGCCAGGCGGCCGTCCAGGAGGCGCACGCGGCGGCTGGCGAGGGCGAGGGGCTCCTGGGCGTGGGTGGCGATCACGAGGGCCACCCCCTCCTCCCGGGTGAGGGCGGCGAGGAGCTCCAGCACCTCTCGCCCGATGCGGGAGTCGAGGTTCCCGGTGGGCTCGTCGGCGAGGAGGAGGCGGGGCCGGGGGACGAGGGCGCGGGCGAGGGCCACCCTCTGCATCTCGCCGCCGGAGAGTTCGCGGGGGAGGTGCTCCCCGCGCCCGGCCAGGCCCACGCGCGCAAGGAGCTCCAGCGCCCGGGCGCGCGCCTCGCCCCAGGGCTTGCCCTGGAGGATAAGGGGGAGCGCCGCGTTCTCCAGGGCCGTCATGGTGGGGAGGAGGTGGAAGAACTGGTAGACGAACCCGACCTCCTCGCGGCGGATGCGGCTGAGAGCGGCGTCGTCCAGCCCGGCCAGGTCGCGCCCGCCGATGAGAACCCGCCCCTCGCTCGGGGTGTCCATCGCCCCCAGGAGGTGCAGGAGGGTGCTCTTGCCCGAGCCGCTGGGGCCCGTCACGGCGAGGAACTCCCCGGCGTGGACGGCGAGGTCCACCCCGGCCAGGGCGCGGATGGGGGCGCCCCCGCGCAGGTAGGTCTTGGCGGCCTTCTCGAGCCGCGCCACTTCCTGGGCCATGCCCGCTCCCGGCTTGCGGCGGCGGCCGGGGCCCGGGTAGGGTGTCCCAGCCCGCTCCGGGCGCTTTCAAGAGCCGGGGGAGCCCCCATGTTCGAGGCCCTCTCCACCGTCTTCCTGATCGGCCGCGACCTGGCGGCCTCGCGCCGCTTCTACAGCGGGATCCTGCGCCTGGAGGAGGCCAGCGTCCAGGGGGACCACGTGCGCTACCGGGTGGGGGAGGCCTTCCTCGTCA
>MGDP01000028.1 GCA_001790955.1 Candidatus Tectomicrobia bacterium RIFCSPLOWO2_12_FULL_69_37 | reverse complement strand
GTGGGATGACTGGGGGGGCGGGGCATGAGGGGGAGTTCACGATGAAGGGGAGGAGGAGGGGAGGAAGAACCACGGTGCAGTCCAAAGGTGTTGCACCGAGTGCCGATGATTGTAGTTGTTTGCTCGTACCTCTCTATCTCAAGGTCAAGATTGCAGAATTTCGATGCCCCATATATATCCGGGAAGAGCGTCAAATGATTTATGTTCATGCGATTCAGCGAGCGAAGCGCTAGGTCTCGGTCCTTGTTTGGTATCGTCACTTTTATTAGGATGTACTCATTGTTTGGTCCCCTATAGTGTTGCTTTATCCAAGATTCGAGATCGACGCCATCCGGAGTGCGAGTGAATGCACCTGCCTGATTAACAAGACGTGGATTGTCGTCGGCGAGGGGACGGAAGAATTCAGTTATGGGAGGTCGACCCTTGCCCTTATATTCTTTAACTATTTCATTGGACTTATTGATTAAAAAGTTGGGAGTTACAGCGTAGATTGCGCGGTTCTGGGTCTGATTCGGACCCTTCGGCCAGAACGCAAAATAGGCTGCGGCATAAGGTGAACTTGTCCAATCCAGCAACGGAGAGGCAAGGCCGTGGTGTTGACCGAGGGCCCACCAGTCGTTCTCTTCGGGGAGTATGTTTGGATTCGGACCTCTTCTCCCACGGACCGCGTACTTGAATTTATCAATGTGCCTCTTGCGGAGAGATAATTGCTTTTCTGCGGAATAGCGCTTGAGGACCCGGTCCAGCGTGGGTTCCAAAAGCCAGTTGTCGCACCTGTGCCCTCGCCAAACATAGTGTCGAAAGTCGAGCATCTCCTGATAGACGAAGTCATTAAAATACCTCCAAGAGAGCACACGAATTTCGCCGACGCCATTTTTTATGCCTAACTTTTGCCAGCGAGACCGACGAGCCAAAGTTCTGCCCCTTTCACCGTCTAACTCTTGATTAAATGGTTTCCAAATCGAGCCATTATAGCGCAGCACTGTTATTTTGATACAAAATCTGCCTTGGGATTGCCCCCCATCCCGCGTTTTGACGTAATTT
The DNA here is from genome assembly GCA_001790955.1 of Candidatus Tectomicrobia bacterium RIFCSPLOWO2_12_FULL_69_37. Classification (GTDB taxonomy): domain Bacteria; phylum UBA8248; class UBA8248; order UBA8248; family UBA8248; genus 2-12-FULL-69-37. The sequence continues at coordinate 29,455 of MGDP01000028.1, read as the reverse complement.
GATCACCGCCTCCCCCCCCACGTCCCATATTCCCCCTCCGAACCGCCCATTTTCCCCCCATCGCCACGGCCCCGCGGGCCGGGTATGATGGGAGGGCGGGGCTGCGGCCCCTTTCCCGCCGGCAGAGGACGGGCCATGACCGAGCTGGTGTTTCTCGTCGAGGAGGACCCCGAGGGCGGCTTCACGGCACGCGGGGGGGGGGAGAGCATCTTCACCCAGGGCGAGACGCTGGATGCCCTGCGGGAGAACGTGCGCGACGCCGTCCTCTGCCACTTCGAGCGGCCCGAGGCGCGGCCCAAGGTGCTGCGGCTGGAGAGGATTTAGGCCGGATTGTCCGTAGGGGCGAGGCATGCCTCGCCCCTACAAAGGCATAAGGCCCCCCGCCCGTCATTCTGAGGCCCGCAGGGCCGAAGAATCTGCTTTTCGAGGTAAGAAGCAGATTCCTCCCGCCTTCGCGAAGCCCGCGCTTCGGCGGGCGAAGGAACGGCGCTGCGCTCGGAATGACTCCACAGCAAGCCCTTTGCCAGCCCCCCCGCAAAAAATCCCCCCCCATCCCGCCGCATGAGGGAATTTGCCGTCGTTTGAGGTAAGTACCCTCCCTCCCCCGCGCCCTATATTCCCCTCCTGAGCGGGCAAGAGCGCCCGCCGACACGGGAAAGGTGCGCCCATGGGCGGGAAGCGGGGGAGGGATCGCCGGAGGCGGAAGCGGCGGCCGGGGACGATCCGGGGCACGGCCGGGGAGCCGCTGGCCCGGGAATGCCTGGAGAACGGGGGCACGCTGCAGGAGGCTTCCCGCGTAATTGCGGATAATGCCGGGTACTTTCCCAGTTCAAGCGCGATGAGCCGCTACTGGCAGTCGGTGCGGGCGGAGGCTGAGCAGGTCCGCCAGTTGGGGCTGTGGGCGGCGGCCCTGGTGCGGGACGAGAATGCTTATCCGGGGTGCGACCTGACGGTGCTGGCCCGGAAGCTCTTCATGTTCCGGGCGCTGGAGGCGGTGCGCAAGCTGCCGGAAGACGCCTTCGAGGAGGTGTCGGCGGACCGCCTGTCGCTCATCCTCTCGCGGCTGGAGCGGTCGGCGGCGCAGACGGACCACAACCGGGTGGAGTCCACGGATTACTATCTCCTTGCGCGCGACCGCATGATGGCGGAGTGGACGGAGATTCTGTACGGGAAGCCGGAGTTGCAGGCGAAGCTGCGCGAGGCGGTGGACGAAGACCGGACGAAGAAGGCGCGGGAGCACAACCCCGAGGTGCCGGCCCCGCGCGCGCCGGAGGGCGGCGGTCCGCCGGCGCCCTCTGCCTCCCTTCCCGCCCCCGGCGATGGCGCGGAAGGCGGCCTTTCTTGACACCCCATCCCCGGGCCGATAGGTTCGGGCCCTCAATCCTTCTCATCGGGGAAAGGGGGGCGGCATGGCTGTCGGCGATCCGGCTGAGAGCAAGAACTTCAGGCTGCTGGGCCACGACCCCAGGGCGGCGTGGGGCGGGGGGAGCCTGGTCGAGGTGAAAAAGGGCTTCGCCTACGTGGGGGCGGTGGGCACCTCGGGCTACGACGGCCCGGAGGGCTTCACGGTGCACGACGTCTCGGACCCGCGGAAGCCCCGGACCATCAAGGAAGTGAAGGCGCCTCCCGGGGTGCACATGCACAAGGTGCGCATCGTGGGGGAGGACCTCCTCTACGTGAACGCCGAGCGCCTGAAGACCGAGGAGGGGAAGCGGGCCAAGGCGGGCATTTACATCTACGACATCCGCCGGCCGGCCGAGATCAGGGAGGCGGGCTTCTACCCGCTGCCGGGGAACGGGCCGCACCGCTTCGGGGTGGACAACGCGAACCACCTCGCCTTCTTCCCGAACGCGGCCGAGGGCTGGCGCAACCGGGTGATCTGGACGGTGGACATCCGCGACCCGCTGAAGCCCGAGGTCATCAGCGTCTGGGGCCCGCCGGGGATGGACCTCAAGCTCAACCTCCCCTACCGGGAGCCCGACCATCCGGACCGGGTGTGGCAGGCCCACGGGCCGCCCGTCATCCGGGGGGACCGGATGTTCTGCGGCTTCTGGGGGGGCGGGATGGTGATCGCGGACGTGACCGACCTGGCCCGCCCGAAGTTCGTGAGCCAGCTCACCTGGGCGCCTCCCTTCGCGGGCTCGACCCACACCGTCTGGCCCATCGGGGAGAAGCCCTACTGCGTCGTGACGGACGAGGGGCGCGACCGCCAGAACTTCCCGGACAGCCAGTTCATGTGGGTGATGGACATCCGGGAGGAGGCGAAGCCCATCCCGGTCGCCACCTTCATGCCGGACCGGGAGCGCTTCCTCCACCGGGGCCAGCGCTACGGGGCGCACAACATCCTGGAGGACATCCCGGCCGCGGGGCCCTGGGCTAATCTCGTGTTCCTCACCTACTTCAACGCGGGGCTCAGGGCGGTGGACGTGTCGGACCCCTTCCACCCCAAGGAGACGGGCCACTTCGTCCCCGCCTGCGACTTCGGGAAGGCGGTCGTCCAGTCGAACGACATCGGCAAGGACGAGCACGGCCGCCTCTACCTCATCGACCGCAACGGGGCCGGGATGCACATCCTGGAGTACACGGGATGAGGGAGGATCTTGTAGGGGCGGGGCTTGTCCCCGCCCTTATGAGGGCAGCCACAAGGGCTGCCCCTACATCCCTCCCCCCAACCCCCTCCCGGCGGGAGGGGGAGCCGGGGCCGCACGACCGGCCAGTTTAGACTTCATGGGTGGAGCCGCGGACGCAGACGACCCCCGGGGGAGACCCCGGGGGTTCCGGCCCTCAGCCCTTCACCGCCCCCATGGTGAAGCCCGTGACGAAGCGGTCCACGAAGAAGTTGTAGAGGAGGGCGACGGGCACGCTGGAGATGAAGCAGCCGGCCATCAGGGAGCCCCAGAAGTACACGTCGCCGTGCACCAGGAAGGTGGGCACCCCCACGCTCACCGTCATATTCCGCACGGCGGTGATGAAGGTGATGGCGTAGACGAACTCCTGCATGACGAGGGTGAGGGTGAAGATGACGGTCGTCAGGATGCCCGCCACCGAGATGGGGATCACGACCTTCACGAAGGCGCCGAAGCGGCTCAGGCCGTCGATCATGGCGGCCTCCTCCAAGTCCTTGGGGATGGCCTTGAAGAAGCCCATGAGGAGCCAGGTGGAGAAGGGGATGGTGAAGGAGGGGTAGACCAGCACCAGGGACCACAGCGAATCCTGGAGGCCGAGGTCGCCGATGATCCGGGACATCGGGATGAAGAGGAGGGTGGGGGGCACCAGGTAGGTCAGGAAAATGCCGATGCCCAGGTGCTCGCCCGTCCGCCCCATGACCCGGGCCAGGGCGTAGCCCGCCGGGACGGCCAGGAGGAGGGTGATGGCCACCACCAGCACGCCCACGAACAGGGTGTTCCAGATCCACTGCCCGAACAGGGTGTCGTGGAAGAGCACCTTCAGGTGCTCGAGGGTGGGCGGCTCGTTGAGGAGGAAGGGGTTGTTGCCCCGCTTGAGGAGGTCCGGGGTGCTCTTGAAGGTGGTGATGAGCATCCAGTAGAAGGGGAAGGCGCTGAAGATCGTGAACAGGGCGATGATGCCGTAGCTCCCCGCCCGCCCCGCCCGGCCCTTGGCGGTTCCCTCCGCGGCCATCTCAGACCACCTCTGCGCGCCGGGCCACCCGCAGGAAGCCGATGGCGACGGCGAGCAGCATGGGGAAGAGGAAGAGCGCGATCGCGGCGCCCTCGGCGATGTCCCCCCCCTGGATGCCGGTGAAGAAGGCGAGGGTGGAGAGCACCTGGGTGGTGTCGTAGGGGCCGCCCCTCGTAAGGACGAAGATGACGATCATGTCGGTGAAGGCGAACACGAGCCCGAAGAGCCCCGCCACCAGCATGATGGGGCGGATGAGGGGCACGGTGATCTGGGTGAGGTGGCGCCAGTAGCCGGCCCCGTCCACCAGGGCGGCGTCGTGGATGTCCTGGGGGATGGAGCTCAGCCCGGCCAGGAGGATGACGGTGGCGAGGGGCAGGATGCGCCAGACGTGCACGGCGATGACCGAGCCCATGGCCAGGTAGGGGATGCCGAGCCACATGTACCAGCCCTGGGGGGTGATGAGCCCGAGGGCTTCCAGGGCCCAGTTGAGGACGCTGTAGGTGGAGTCGAAGATCCAGAGCCACCCGATGGTGCCGAGCGAGATGGGAGCGACCCAGGGGAGGAGGAGCAGGAAGCGGATGAACCACTTGCCCCGGAATTCCCGGAGGAGGGCGAGCGCGAGCGCGGTCCCGAACACGATGACCAGGATCTGGGAGACGATGGCGAAGACGAAGGTGTTCACGATGGAGGTCTGGAAGTTCGAGGTGCCCGCCACGGCGATGAAGTTCTTGAGCCCCACGAAGCGCATCGTGCGGTCGCCCATGGAGATGTCGCTGACGCTGTAGTAGAGGGCCAGGAGGAAGGGGATGCCCACCACCAAGACGATGAAGAGGACGGCGGGGCCGATCATCAGGGGCCCCAGCCACTCCGGCCGGTCGAGGAGGCCGCCCAGGCTCTTGGCCGGGGCCTGGGAGGAGGCGCCGCGCTCGGGGGTGGCCATGCTGTCCCTCACAGCGCCCGCGGGGCGGCCCGGAGGCCGGTGTGGGGGTCGAAGAACTTGAACTCCTTCTCGGGCAGGGCGAACTCGTGGCGCTCGCCCGGCTGCATGAACACCGAGATGTTGGAGGGCAGCTTGGAGATGACGCGGTGGCCCCCGAGCTTGCCCTCCGTCACCGCGTAGACCAGCCGGTCCGAGCCCAGGTACTCCAGCCGGGTGACGCGGCAGGGGAGGGAGAGGAGGGCATCGCCCTTCCCGTAGACCTCGCGGGGGAGGAAATTCTCGGGGCGGAAGCCCAGGGAGTACTCGGGCGTCTCGATGAGGTTCATGGGCGGCGAGCCCAGGAAGGTGGCCACGAATGTGTCGGCGGGGTTGTGGTAGACCTCCTGGGGGGTGCCCAGTTGGCGCACCCTTCCGGCGTCCATGACGGCGATCCGGTGGCCCAGGCCCATCGCCTCCACCTGGTCGTGGGTGACGTAGATGGTGGTGGTGGCCACCTGGCGCTGGAACTGCTGGAGCTCGTCGCGGGCCGAGGTGCGCAGCTTGGCGTCGAGGTTGGAGAGGGGCTCGTCGAGGAGGAAGACGGCCGGCTCCCGCACCAGGGCGCGCGCGAGGGCCACCCGCTGGCGCTCGCCGCCCGAGAGCTCGCGGGGCTTGCGGTGGAGGAGGTGGCCGATGCCCAGCATCGAGGCCGACTTCTCGATGCGCTTCCCCTGCTCCTCCCGGGCCATGCCCTGGGCCTTCAGGGGGAAGGCGATGTTCTTGGCGACCGTCATGTGGGGGTAGAGCGCGTAGCTCTGGAAGACCATGGCGATCTTCCGGGCCCGGGGCGGGAGGGCGGTGACCACCTGGCCCCCGATGACGATGTCGCCCGAGCTGGGTTGCTCGAGGCCGGCGATCATGCGAAGCAGGGTCGTCTTGCCGCAGCCCGAGGGGCCGAGCAGGACGAGGAACTCCCCCTCGTTGGTGGCGAGGTTCACCCCGTCCACCGCCTTCACGTCGCCGAACATCTTCAGGACGTCCCGAGTCTCAACGATGGCCATTCGATTCCCGCGTCTCCGGCCGGGCGCGCCCGGTGTGCGATCAACAGGCAGGGAGGCCCTGGGGGTCCAGGGCCTCCCTGCGGTGGAGTCTACCGTAACCGTCCGTCGCTGTCGCGCTTCGGGCTAGATGAGCCCCTTCTGCTTCCACTTCGCGAAGATGCGCTTGGCGGCGGTGTCCGCCTCCTTGAGCGCGTCCTCGGGGGTGGATTTCCCGCTGGCGGTCTTCGCGAACATGACGTTCAGCACCCAGGTGCCGAAGAGCTCGTCGATCGCCGCGGTGGAGTAGCCCGGGTAGCCCACGTTCGTGGCCCAGTTGAGCACGTCGTCGAGCACCTTGTACTTGTCGGGCGGGTGGGCCTTGGGGTCGTTGGAGATGAGCTTCGTGAGGTCGGGCACCGTCTTGGGGAAGCAGGGGAAGTCGTAGAACTCGCCCGCCACGAAGGCGTCCCGGAAGCTCGTCGTGTAGTCGACGAGGAACTTCTTGGCGCCGTCGATGTTCTGGGCGAACTTCCACACGACGTAGCACTGCATCACGTGCTCGAGCCCGATGGCCCGCGTCGGCCCCTGGAGGGCCTTGGTGAGCTGGATGAGCTTCGAGATCTGGGGGTTGTCCTTCTCTGCGGTGCGGGTGATGGAGATGGCGTTGAGGGCCAGCGAGATCTTGCCCGCGATCATGGCCCGGTTGTTGGAGGCGGCGTCCCAGGTGAAAACCTCGGCCGTCATGGCCTCCTGGTACAGGGCCTTGACGAACTTGAGGGTCTCGAGCGTGTTCTTGGAGTTGAGCGTGAGGTTGCCGTTCGCGTCCTGCTCGTGGGCCCCGAAGGCGTACATGATGGTGCGCATGGCCATGCCGGTGTCGATCTCGTTGGCGAGGCCGATGCCGATCGGGTTGTTGAATTCCTTCTTGAGCCGGGCGCCAGCCTTGCGCACGTCATCCCAGGTCTTGGGGCCGTTGGGCATGCCGACCTTCCCGAACAGGTCCTGACGGTAGTTCACCGGGTCGGGCGTGAACGACGGCGAGAAGGCGAAGTACTTCTTGGTCTTGGGGTTGTAGGTGCTCTTGACCCCCAGGTCGATGGGCTTGCCGACCTTCCCCTCGAGCTCGGCGTAGACGTCCTTCAGGTCCACCGTCTGCTCCTCGAAGGTCGGGGGCGGCCAGTTGAAGAGGAACAGGTCGTGGCCCCGCTGGGCCGAAACCTCGGCGGCGGCCCGGGCGTTGATGCCCGCGACGCCGATGTTGTCCACGGTCACCTCGGTGTCGTTCTTCTTTCCCCACTCCACGGCGAACTTCTTGTTGAACCACACGTCGTAGGGAGGCACGAAGTGGACCCACTGGAGGATCCGGAGCTTCTTCGAGGCCGCGCCCGACCGGCCAGGGATGATGATGTTCGCCCCGATGCTGGTCGCCGCCGCCGCGGTGCCCGCCGCCTTCATGAACTGCCGCCTGCTGACGCCGCCTTTCCTCTTTTTCGTCTCAGCCATGGCAACCCTCCTCTTACTTCCCACTCTTGCCACTTCGCCTGTCCGCCCCGGGCCGGAGGCTGGGACGCAGGCGCTGCATTCCCTCTCGGGGGGCGAAAGCGTGCCTTCGCGCGCGTTGCCTTTCCGGAGTCCCGCTCAGATGGGGTTGACGATATACCCGGGCCCTGGCCGCGTCAATTCCGAGTATTCCGGTTTTTGGATTTCATTCCGTATTCTAGGCTCTTTCCGGCTCAGCGGCGGGCCTGGGGGGGTCACCGGCCCGCCTCCCCGGCGAGCGCCCGCCCGAGGCGCTCTCTTCGCTCCCGGAGGCCGCCCACCCTCCCGAAGAAGGCGGGTACGATCTCCTGGTAGCGCGCATAGGCGGAGCCGTAGCGCCGCAGCAGGTCGCGCTCCTCGAACGTGTGGGCGATGAAGATATAGCCCGTGAGCAGGGCGGCGAAGAGGACGTTGTAGAGCGAGTAGGCGGGCTGGGCCCAGATCCAGATGAGCGTCGCGGTGTTCAGGGGATGGCGCACCCAGAGATAAGGGCCCCCGCACGCAAGCGGCTCGGGCGCCTGGACCGCGGCTGGAAGACCGGGCGGGGCGGCCGGCTCCCTGCGGACCCATCGGCGGATCTGGCTCAGACCCAGGAACTCGGCCGTGCGCAGCTGCCGGAAGGCGAGGAATGCCAGGGCCGCCGCCCCGGCCTTGAGGAGATAGGGAAGATGCCGAAGCGGCTCCGGAAGGGCCGCGAAGGGCACGTCCCCGGCCAGGGAGCCCGGGAGGAGCCACAGCCACACGAGGAAAGCCGCAGCGATCAGGTTGTAGAGGAGCCGGTAGGCGCCGGCGCAGAGCGCGGGGCCGAGCATGCGCTCCGCCCCGCGCTTCGCGCCCTCGCGCGCGAGCAGGCTGTGGACGGCCCCGAAGACGGTCCAGGCCAGGGCGATGGCCAGGGCTCCCCCGAGCGTGGCTTGCACGAAGAGCTACTTCTTTTTCCCGCTCTTCGCGGGAACCGCCTTGGGCGCCCCCTTCGGGGGCTTCGCCTGGGCGGCCCAGTGGCGGGCCACCTCGGCCTGGGTGGCGAACCAGACGTCCCCCTTGTCCAGCATGCGGCGGATGAGCCGCTCGAGCATCCGCATCCGGTGGCGCTGGCCGATGGCCTGGGGGTGGCACATGAAGTTGATGTAGCCTCCCTCTTCGTAGGTCCCCTCGAACTCCTCGGCCCAGATGGAATGGACGGATTCCGCGTCACGGATGCCGTGCCCGAACGGGGGGTTGCCGCTGTAGCCGAAGAAGATGAAGTCGTCGAGCGACCACTTGGTGGGCAGTTCGATGAGGCCGCAGGGATGGTAGTAGGGCCAGTCGTCGTCCATCAGGTTCGAATGATAGAGGAGGCCGTGCTTCTTGAGCAGTTCCATGGTGTGGGCGCTCGGGTCGCAGGACGGGGTGCGTGAGCCCACGGGTTTTCGCCCCATGAAGCGCTCGAGGATGCCTAGCGCCCTCACCAGCAGCTCCTCCTCCCGCTCCCGGTCGGCCAGAAGATAGGGCTTCTCGTGCAAGTGGCCGTGGTGGCCAATCTCGTGCCCGGCGCGGAGGATGTCCTCCGTTATCCTCGGCCAGCGCTCGGCCGTCCAGCTCGGGAGGTAAAAGGTGCCAGGGAGCCCGTACTTCTTGAGCAGGGCGAGGATGCGGGGCACCCCCACCTTGGGCCCGTAGGCCCCCATCGCCATGTGGATCGGGCGGTGGGCCAGGGAGGGATCGCGCGCGATCCAGAGGCTCTCGCCGTCCACATCGAAGGTGAGGCACACCGCGCAGCGCGCCCCGTTCTTCCAGCGGATCTTGGGCATCGGCTCTCCTCCCGGACCGCCTATCCGGCGCGCCCGGCCAGTGTGATGAGGGCGCGGGCGAGGACGTCGCACCCGCGGGCCGCGTCCTCCCAGGATGCGTCCTCGATCTCGGTGTGACTCTTCCCCCCCGTGCAGGGGATGAAGATCATGGCCGCAGGGCCCAGCTCGGCCGTGTAGCGGGCATCGTGCCCGGCGGCGCTCCACATGCGCCGGAAGGTGTAGCCTGCCTCGCGGCAGGCCCCCGCCACCGCCCCCACCGCCTCGGGGTGAAAAGGCAGGGCGGTGGAGCCCCCGACCTCCTCCACCGACACTTCGAGCTTCTCTCCGCGCGCGGCATCTTCGACGGTTTCCATCACCATCTCCCGGGCGCGGCGCATGAGGCCCTCGTCGCTGTGGCGGAAGTCCACCGAGAAGGCCGCCCGATCGGGGATGACGTTGATGGCGTTCGGGGAGACGGACATCTCCCCCACCGTGGCCACCATGTCCGGATGGAGCTTTCCCGGAATCTCCCGGATGGCGGCGATGGCGCGCGCCGCCCCGACGAGGGCGTCCCGCCGCATGGACATGGGGGTGGGGCCGGCGTGGTCGCGCTCGCCCTTCATGGTGACCCGCAGCCAGACGATCCCGACGATGCCCTCCACGGCGCCCACCTGGACGCCCTCGCTCTCCAGGACCGGTCCCTGCTCGATGTGGAGCTCCAGGTAGCCCCCCAGGGGGCGGGGACGGCAGGGCACCGGACCCCGGTAGCCGATGCGCTCCAGCTCCTCGCCGAAGCGCTTGCCCTCGCCGTCCCGGCGCGCGTAGGCCCAGTCGCGGCCGTATTTCCCGCAGAAAACCCCGCTGCCCAGCATGGCCGGGGGGAAACGGGGGCCCTCCTCGTTCGTCCAGTTCACGACCTCGATTGGCCGCCGGGTGAGGATGCCCCGGTCGTTCAAGCTGCGCGCCACCTCCAGGGCGGCCAGCACGCCGAGGGCGCCGTCGAAGCGGCCCCCGAAGGGGACCGAGTCGAGGTGGCTGCCCAGCATGGCGGCGGGCGAACATGTTGCCCATGTCGTCCACCGCCACGGCGAGCCCCGCCTCCTTGCACCACGTGGCGAACAGATCGCGCGCCTCGCGATCGGCGTCCGAGAGGGTGAGGCGGTGCACCCCGCCGCCGGGCGTCGCGCCGACGCGGGCCATCTCTTCCATAGTCCGCCGAAGGCGGCCGGGGTCGATCATCAAGGCGGGAGATCCCTCCTCATTACTTTCTTGCCGATGTGCGGCCATTCGTATCCCGGGACGGCGCCCGAGTCAAGAAAAAGGGGCCTCAGGGCTGAGGCTTCAGGCCCAGCACCTTGCGGTAGATGGCCCTCACCCGCTGGGCGTGGCGCTCGTAGTCGGCGAGGAGCTTCGCCCGGGAGCTTCCCTCCTCGTCGTCCGCGTAGCCCAGCCGCCGCGCGAGCATCTCCATCCCCTCGGGGGTGGAGGGGAAGGTGTGCAGCGGCTGGGCCCGGGCGATGCGCAGCCGGTTTTCCACCTGGCGGAGGAAGCGGTAGGCGCCGAAGAGGGCCTCCGCGTCTTCTCCATCGATCAGGCGGGTGTTCCGCAAGGCGCGGAGGGCCTCGAAGGTCTCGGGGCGGCGGATGGAAGGGTTCTCCCTCCCGTGGGAGATAAGGAGGTACTGGACCAGGAACTCGATGTCGGTCAGCCCGCCGTGCCCGAGCTTGAGATCGATCTCGCCCTCGGCCTCGTGCGTCAGCTCGCGCTCCATCCGGAGGCGCATGTGGTCCACCTCGGACGCGAGGCTGGGGGGGGCGGGCCGCTCGTAGACGAATCCATGGGCCAGCTCCATGAAGCGCCGGGAGAGTTCGGGCGAGCCCGCGACAGGCCGGGCACGGCAGAGGGCCTGCCGCTCCCAGGTCTCCGCCCGGTCGCGGAAGTAGGCTTCGTACACCTCGAAGGGAGCCACGATGGCCCCCTTCTGGCCCTCGGGGCGGAGTCTGAGGTCGATTTCGTAGGCGCGCTCGCCCAGGGCTGGCGCGGAGAGGCCGTCCCGCAAGGAAGTGGCCAGCCGCAGGAAGAACTCGTGGTTGGACAACGCTCCCCGCGCGGCGGATTTTCCATTGGCTTTGCCGTCCGTCCCGCCGGTGCGGCTGTAGACGAAGAGGAGGTCGAGGTCGGAGCCGAAATTCATCTCCCGGCTTCCCAGCTTGCCCAGCCCGATGACGGAGAAGCCGGCGGGCCCCCCGTTCTCCTCGATCGGGTTCCCGTGGAGGGCGAGGAGTTCCTCGGAGGCGATCCGGAGGCCCACCGCCAGGACCGCCTCGGCCAGCACGGTGAGGTTTCCCATGGTCTGGTGGATGTCGGCTTCCCCAAGGATGCTCCGCAGGCCGATGGCCAGTTCCTCCCCGCGCTTGGCGGCACAGAGCCGGGCGAACCGTTGGGTGGAGTCCGATCCCCGGAAGGCCTCGGCTGAAAGCTCCGCCCTCTGCGTCTCGAGGGGCTTGGAGGAGGTGAGGGCCTCGGCCTGGAAGATGGAGTCGAGGAGGCCCGGCTGGGCGAGGAGGATCTCGGTCAGGTAGTCGCTCGATCCGAAGAGGCGCAGCAGCGCCTCGAGGATGTTCTCCTGCTGGATCAGGAGGGTGAAGACTCCCTCCCGGCCGCCGCCCTTCTCAACGAAGCGGCTGAGGTTCACGACGGCCTGGTCCGGGTCCGGAAGGTCGAGGGAGAGGAAGAGCAAGCGGGGGAGGAGGGCGTCGAAGAGACGCTTGGCCCGCGCGCTCACACGCGCGAACGGCTCGCCGTTCCGCAGCAAGCGCAGGTGGGCGCTGGCCGCCGCGGGGTCGGCGAAGTTGTAGGGCGCTAGGTCGGAGGGGGAGAGGGAGTCTTCGAGCGTCTCGGCGGCGGCAGGGGCCTCCTCCGTGGGTGCGGGCTGGTCCGCTCCTTCGGGGGCGTCGCCCTTCCGGAAGAGGTTCTGGAAGACGCGGGAAACCTGCTCTTGGTGGTTCTTCAGGGCGGCGGCGAAGGCTTCCCTCTCGCGGGCGCTCTCCGTCCGCTGGAACCCCATCTTCCGCGCCAGGATGGTCAGGGCGTGGGGTTCGGAGGGGAGGTCGTGGGTCTGGAGGCCGTGGGTCATTTGGACGCGGTGCTCGACGTCGCGGAGGAAGACGTAGGCCGCGGCCAGAGCGGCGCAGTCGCCCATTGGCAGGAGGCCCAGAGCCTCCACGACGGAGAGGGCTTCCAGCGTGCTGGGAGTGCGGAGGAAGGTTTCCTTGCCGCCGTAGATGAGCTGGAAGGACTGGGCGATGAACTCGATCTCGCGGATGCCCCCCTCGCCGAGCTTGATGTTGGGGGCGCGCCGCCCGGCGGCTGCGATCTGGGAGTTGATGCGGTCCTTGATGTGTCCGATCTCGTCCAGGGCGCTGAGGTCGAGGGTGCGGCGGTAGATGAAAGGACGGATCATGTCGAGGAAGGCCTGGCCCAGAGCGGGGGAGCCGGCCGAGGGGCGGGCCTTGATCAGGGCCTGGCGCTCCCAGGTCTCCCCCCACGACTCGTAGTACACCTCGCAGCTCCGCAGGGAGTAGACGAGCGCGCCCTGGCCGCCCTCGGGCCGGAGGCGGGTGTCCACGCGGAAGACGTGGCCCTCCTCGGTGTTCTCCGCCATGAGGGCGATCACCCGGCGGGCGAGCCGGGCGTGGAACTCGTGGTTCGATATCTTCTCCTTGCCCCTCCCGCCGCGGGTGCCCCCCTCGTCCGTGGTGTAGACGAAGATGAGGTCGATGTCCGAGCTGAAGTTGAGCTCGAGCCCCCCGAGCTTGCCCAGCCCGACGATGGTGAACTCGCAAGGGCGCCAGCGGCCGTCCCTCCCCCGCCAGCGGGGCTTGCCGTAGAGGGGTTCGAGTTCCGCCCGCGCGACGCGCACCGAGGCCTCCAGGCAGGCGTCCGCCAGATGTGAGAGGGAGAGAGTGGTCCGCCGCACGTCGGCTAGGCGCATTAGGTCGCGCAGGCCGATCCGCAGGTACTCCCGCTGGCGGAAGCGCCGCAGGGCATCGGCCGGCCCGCCGCGCGCCTGCCGGACCCAGCGCCAGAGTTCGGACGCCATGGCGGGCTTGCTCCGCTCCTCGTGGAGGGTGGAAGGGCGGAGGAGCCAGTCGAGGAAGTCGGGGTGGCGGAGGACGGTGTCGGTGAGGAACTGGCTTCCTCCGGCCAGGGTGAAGAGGGCGGCGCGCCGCTCGGGGTAGCGGCGGAGCAACCGGAGGAGGGCGTCCGGGTCCACGCGGCTCTCGAGGATGCGTTCGAAATTGGAGAGGGCGCGCTCGGGCTCGAAGGTCTCACCCAGGGCCGAGAGCAGCTGGACGAGGAAGCCCCGGTCGTTCCGCGGGAAGGCGGGGTGCAGGGCCAGGGACTGGAGGTTGCGGCAGGCCCGCCCCGGGTCGATCACCCCGATAGAGTCCAGCAGGTCGGCGGCCATGGGGGAGGGCGCCCCGCCCGCGAGCAGCCGCTCGACGTGCTCGACTCCGGGGTGGTCCTGGATGGCCTGGGTCAAGGCGGGCCTCCCGGCGGGCTATGGAGCGGGGGTGACGGGTCCGGCTTCCGGCGCGGCGGCCGCCCGCTGGGCGGCGGCGCTCCGCATCAGGAGGAGAAGAAGCGGGTAGGAGAGAAGCACCAATCCGCCGGTGAACCAGAATACGGCCCCCGGGCCAAGGGCATCCGCCAGGACGCCGCAGGACAGGGAGCCCGCACCCACGAAGACCTGGTTCGTCGTGAAGATCAAGCCCACAACGCTGCCGCCGAGGCTGCGGGGGGAGACCTCAATGCCCAGGGCGAAGACGACCGAGCGCGTGGAGATGAAGAAGGCTCCCAGGACCGCCAGCAGGAGGAGCAGGACCGCGCTGCCGCCCCAGGCGGGGATGAAGAGGAGAATCAGCCCGCCCACGATGATCCCGGTGAACAGGATGCGCTGGCGCGGGATGCGGTCGGAGAGATAGCCCATCAGGGTCTCGGGCAGGATGGAAGCCGAGGTGAAGACTCCCAGGGCGATTCCCACCCAGCCGGCGCTCGCCCCCAGCTCGCGAACCAGGAAGAAGGGAAGGAACGTGATGACGATGTTCTGCGTCAGCGTCCGGACGCCGGAGGTGAAGCAGACGGCCAAAAGCTCGGGATTCCGGAGGAGGGAGTCGCGCACTTGGCGCAGCCAGTCCAGAGCCGAGGTGTCGGGCGCGCCCTTCTCGATTGCTTGGGCTCCCGGCTGTATGGAGGGTAGCCAGAGGGCGAGCATGACGGAGACGGCGAGTAGAGGGAGCATGTTCCAGAGGATCACCTGCCGCCAGTTCATGACGAGGAGCAGGTAGCCTGCCACCACCGGCGCGATCGACTGGCCTAGGCTGGCGCCGGTGCCGTGAATGCCGAAGGCGAAGCCTTTCCGGTCCCGGAAGATCTCTCCCAGCAGGCCCATGGAGGGGGGATGCCAGGTCTGGCCGGCTAGGCCGCTCGCCCAGTAGATGGGAGCGAGGACGGCGAATCCTGGGGCGAAAGCTATCCCGCCGTAGAGAAGGGCGATGCCAGCCAGGCAGAAGATCAGCATCGCACGGCCGCTGCCCAGGCGGTCGGTGGCCCAGCCGGAGCCCGCGCTGCTGAAGGCGCCGAAGACCGCCCGGCCCGTGACCAGGACCCCCACTTGGGTGAGACTGAATCCGAGGTCTTGCGCCAGGAAGGGCATCAACGGGCCCATGAGGCCCAGGTACCAGTGCTCGAAGGCATGACCCGTCGTCAGAAGGGCCAAGAGCCCGCCGCGTTTCACACCTATCTCCTCGCGATCCGGCCCTTTCACGGGCTCGGGGACGGGAATCCTACCATGTGGGCCATCGGGCGGAAAAATGTAGGCGGAGGTCCTAAGCCAGCCCTCAAAATGAGGGGAGAGATCGTGCGGAATATGGCTTATTATTATAATTTTATTTTCAGTAGGTTCGGCTTGGGAAAAAGACAAAAAGCCCTTGAAAAATTCTTGTCCATGACCCAACCTACTGGTAGGATAAGTACCTAATCCGACAAACCGTTCCACGGAGAGTAGCGGGATGGCGTTTCGTGATCGGTTGCAGACGGTCAGGAAGACCCGGCTCTACGAGGGGATCGTCTCCCAGATCACCTCACTTATCCTAGAGGGCGATCTCAAGGTGGGCGACCGGCTCCCCTCCGAGCGCGAGCTCTGCGAGCGCTTCGGCGTGGGAAGGAACTCCGTCCGCGAGGCGGTGCGCGCGTTGGAGTCGGCCAATCTTGTGGCCACGCGCCACGGGGACGGCACCTTCGTCGTGGCGAGCCCGGAATCCCTGGTGCCTGTCCTGTCGGAGAAGCTCTCCTCCGAGGGGGAGAGCGGCCTGCGGCTGCTCTTCGAGGCGCGGCGCCTTCTCGAACCCCAGATCGCGGCCCTGGCGGCCCAACGCGCCACCGAAGGGGAGATGGAGAAGCTAGCCGTCATCCTCGGGCGCCAGCGGGCGGAGATCCGCCAGGGGCGCTCAGGCATGGATGAGGACACGGCCTTCCACCTCGGACTGGCCGAGGCCGCCAAGAACGATTTCCTGCTCCGCCTCGTCGGGGTGCTGCTCAACTCCTTGAAGGAGCTGCGCGAGCGCTCCATCCGGGAGAATGTGGGCCGCCTCCGCTCCCTGCAGGGCCATGAGGAGATTCTCGAGGCCGTTCGGGCGCGCGAGGGCAAGAAGGCAGTTTCAAGAATGATCAGCCACCTCCTCGCGATCGAGGGGCGCGAGATCGGCGGCTTCGCCGAGGAGGAGGAGACAGAGACGGCGGACGCCCGGTCGGGTTGACGGGCCGCCGCTCATGCGAGCTTCTGCTGCGCGGGGAGCGCGGCGGGGAAGTCGGCCGGCTCGGCGAAAAGATTCCTTTCAACGTGCCATCAAGGGAGGGATTGCCGACACCGTGCGAATCGTGCCCCGGGGAAGGTCCGGGCGACGGACATTGGCAGATGGATTAAGGACGGGGTAGGGGCGCCGGCCCCCATCCCCGGGAACTGAAACCCCACAATGGGAGGCAGCGGATGTGAGTGTCATCTCCTTCGAGATTGTCTACCGCGGGATATACCAGAAGACGCTGGCGAACAAGATCTCCCGGACGCTCGTGCTGGCGGCGGTGAAGGAGGGGAAGCAGGGCATCTCCTTCGGCCGCTACAGCGACTCGCCCGAGCGCAACGGGATCCCGGCGAAACTCTTCGGCTACATCGCCGACAACAGCGAGGAGCTGCAGGCGGTCGCGGCCAAGTACGAACCCAAGCAGGTGGACGTCTCCATCTGCGTGGACGACACCATGTGCAAGGGGGTTGAGTCCTGGGCGTGGTACGGCCTCCAGCCCATCACCGCCGTGACCAAGCCGGGCGGCACCCTCATCGTCACCTCGAACTACAAGACCGACGACCTCGTCAAGCACATCCACCGCCGGGGCACGCCCTACAAGCTCGCCATCGTCCCGGGCGGGGCCAGCATGGCCGGCCTGTGGGTGTACAAGAACGACGGCACCGACGCCCGCGTTCTCGGCGCGGCGCTCAAGGCCGAGCCCAGCATCTGCTCGATGGCCTCGCTCGAGCAGGCCATCCGCGAGAACATCGGCGGCGACGCCCACATCGAGGCCGCGCGGGCCAGCTTCGAGGACACCCGCTCCGACGAGGTCAAGCCCGGCCAGGGCAATACCGAGGTGCCCTTCACCTTCCAGCTCCTCAAGTGGACTGAGATGCGCGAGGGCGTCGTCATCGACGGCGTTGGCGGCCACAACAACTACCGCGACCTGGAGGGCGGCTACGAGCCGGGCCGCAACGAGGTCTTCAAGAAGTGGTCCACGCGGACGATGCGGCCCGTGGTGGCGTTCGACAAGTGCACCAAGTGCACCCTCTGCTGGATCGCATGCCCGGACACCGTCTTCGACGTGACGCCGGACGGCTACTTCGACGCCAACATGGAGGCCTGCTGCGGCTGCGGCGTCTGCGAGGCCATCTGCCCGGTCAGTGACTGCATCACCATGGTCAACGAGGTGGTCTTCGAGGACCGCGGCAGCCAGTACCTCATGTGGAAGAAGGACGCTCAGGCCTACCAGGGCTATCTCACCGACAAGCGGAAGAAGGGCAAGGTCGAGAAGCGGTTCCCCATCACCGGCTTAGCGGCGGCTTTCTCCGGGGCCGGCCTCGATGGCGGCCACAACCTGAATTCGGCGAAGGCCAAGTCCGTGAAGGACTTCAAATAGGAGCCTAGAGAAATGGCAACGGCAGCTCAGCAAGCGGGTGTGGGGGTTCAGCTCCTCACCGGAAGCGAGGTGATGGCGAACGTCGTCCGGCTCGCCGACGTGGACGTGATCACCGCCTATCCGATCCGCCCCTACGACACCGTCATGCAGTACGTCTCGCGCTTCATCTCCAACGGGGAATTCGACGCCGACTACATCCCCGCCGAGAGCGAGCACGGCCAGTTCGAGATCGTCAAGCACGCCTGCGCCTGCGGCGCGCGCGTGTTCACCGGCTCAAGCGGCGTGGGCTGGCTCTACGCCATGGAGCCCCTCGCCGTGACGGCGGGCCTTCGGCTCCCGATGGTGGCCCTGGTGGGCTGCCGGGCGCTGGACGACCCGGGCGCCTTCGGCACCGAGCACAACGACGCCATGCTCGTGCGCGACCTGGGCTGGCTGATCACTTTCCCCGACGCCGCGCAAGAAGTCGTCGAGCTGGGCCTGCTGGCCTACCGCGTGGCCGAGGACCCGAAGGTGTTCCTCCCCTGCGCGATCGCCATGGACGGCGCCTTCCTCACCCACAGCCAGGCGACGGTGCGGCTCCCGAGCCAGGAGCAGGTCAAGAAGTTCCTCCCCCCCTACAACCGCGGGGACATGTTGCTCCACCCGGACAACCCCATCACCATCGCCCCTCAGGCGAACGAGGACTGGCTCATGGAGGTCCGCCGCCAGAGCAGCGAGGCGGCCAAGCGGGCCTACACCGTGCTCAAGGACGCGCACAAGGACTTCTGCCGGATCTTCGGCGAGAGTACCAACCCCTTCCTCGACGAGTACATGACCGAGGACGCCGACGTCGTGCTGTGCGGCCTGGGTACCCTCAGCCTTCCCGTGAAGGTGGCCATCCGCGAGATGCGCAAGGAGGGCAAGAAGGTCGGCTTAGTGCGCTTGAAATGGTTCCGTCCGTTCCCGACCGAGGAACTCCGGGCCTCGCTCTCGCGCTTCAAGGCGGTAGGCGTGGTGGACCGCGACTATTCATTCGGCTCGCCGTTCCACGGCGGCATTCTGCTCAACGAGGTGAAGGCGGCCCTCTACGGGCTGGACAAGCAGCCTCGTGTGAAGGGCTTCGTGTGCGGCCTGGGCGGCCGCGAAGTTCTGCTCGAGAACGTCAAGCACATGGCCGACGAGATCCTAGCCATCGCCAAGAGCGGAAAGGCCGACACTCAGGTCGAGTGGATCGGCGTGAGGGGGTAGACATATGAGCGGCGAAACCCTGTATCAGATCGGCACGCAGCAGCTCCCCCTCATGGGGAAGGTAAACGCGATTCCTCAGAAAGCGGTCGAGGAGTACTACACCAGCGGCCACCGCACCTGCCAGGGCTGCGAGAGCGCCCTCATCATGCGCCTCATGGCCAAGGCGGCCGGCCCGCGCACCATCATCCTCGGCAGCACCGGGTGCATGTACGTGGCCAACACCACCTACTACAGCACCCCCTGGGTCGTGCCCTGGATGCACACCCAGCTCGGCTCCTGCGGCTCGGCGGCCACGGGGACCGCGGCGGCGCTCCGCGCGCTCATGCGCAAGGGGAAGATGAAGCAGGAGCCCATCAACGTCATCTCCTTCTGCGGCGACGGGGGCGGCGTCGACATGGGCGTCGCGGGCATTTCGGCCGCGCTCATGCACGCCGAGTACAACCACCTGATCATCTGCTACGACAACGAGTCCTACGCGAACACCGACATCCAGATCTCCGGCGCCTCCCCCTGGGGCGCGAACACCACCTTCACCCCGCCGGGCAAGAAGTTCCGCATCATGCACACCCGGTGGAAGAAGAACATCGCCGCCCTCTACGCGGTGGGCCACACCAGGTGCAACTACGTGGCCACGGGCGACGCCTCCTTCCCGGCCGACCTGATCGACAAGGTCCGCAAGGGCCTGGCCACGCCGGGGCCGGCGTTCATCCACACCCTCGACCCCTGCCCGAAGGGCTGGGACTACGATCCCTTCTACTCCCACAAGTTGGGCGAGCTGGCGGTCGAGACCGGCCTCTTCCCGTTGTGGGAGATGACGAACGGCGAGCTGACCTACACTGGCATCTCCGCGCGCCTGGTGTACGGCAACCGCAAGCGCCGCCCCGTGCGCGAGTACCTCGAGGCGCAGGGCCGCTTCCACCACTTCACGGAAGAGGACTACGCCTACTTCCAGGGCGAAGTGGACAAGATGTGGGACAACTGGTCCATGCCCGGCGTCATTCCCTTCAAGTTGGGCGAGGATCCGGCCAAGAAGAAGAAGTAAGGTCCGTTCGGCGGCGAGAAGGGACGGGGCCCGCGAGGGCTCCGTTCTTTTTCGCCGCCCGACGTTTGATAGAAGGAAAGACATGGAAGAAGCGATGAGTGGAGAGATCAGAGAAGAGCAACGGGGCCGCGACGGCGCCGCGATGATGCACGTCCCGGAGGGCCCTTTCCTCATGGGCTCGGACATCGGGAACCAAGATGAGCACCCCCAGCGCGAGGTCGCGCTCCCGGGCTTCTGGATTGACAAGTACTGCGTCACGAACGCGCAGTACCGCCGCTTTCTTGAGGAGACGGAGGGTGCCTTCAAGGCGCCCCCCTCCTTCGCCCGCGACGATTTCGTGGGGCCCCGTCAGCCCGTGGTGAGCGTGAGCTGGGAGGAGGCCTCCGCCTACGCTCGCTGGGCGGGCAAGCGCCTGCCCACCGAGGCCGAGTGGGAGAAGGCCGCCCGGGGCCTGGACGGCCGCACATACCCTTGGGGGAACGCGCTGCCCACCTACGAGGTCGCCCATTACGCCGGGGCGGAGACTCAATGCCCGCTGGATGTGGATGCGCACGCGGGCGCGGCCTCGCCCTCCGGATGCGTCCAGATGGCAGGCAACGTCTTCGAGTGGGTGGGTGACTGGTTTGATGCGTTCTACTACCGCTACGCCCCGGCCGAGAACCCCCGGGGACCGGAGTTTCCCTCCTTCGAGGTGGCCGTCCCCAGCATCGCGGTGTTTGCTGTCCCGGGCGGGGGAAACCTCGCCCTGGGGGAGGCGAAGAAGGGCGAGCGGTTCGAGATCCTGGGCCGCGAGAAGAACACCTTCAAGATTCGTTTCGGCGGCGCCGAGGGCTGGCTCCCCCGCAAGGCGGGCTACGCCTGGACGGCCCGGGCGGTGCGGGGCTGCGGCTGGGACTACATCGAGGACAACCTGCGCTGCACGGCCCGGGAGGGCTTCGAGCCCTGGTACAAGAACTTCAACCTGGGCTTCCGATGCGCTATGGTCGCCTGAGCCCTCAGGCCAGCTTAGGGGGGTGATAAAGCTGGCGCGCTGCTCCTCCGGCCGCGCCCGGGGGAGAGGTTTCGCTCGCCGGCGAGCCGGACGCCGAGGGCCACTCCCTCGCTTGTGCCTTCTGCTAGAATCCCTCCTGCTTGGGCGTCCGCTCCGGGAAAGGTGCCCCCCGTGTCCTCCGCCGCTCTCACGCTGAGCGCCGCCGCGTGGTTCTGGGCTTTCCTGCCCATCCTCGCCCTCATGCTCTCGATGCTCGCCCTGCGGTGGGGGGCCAAGAAAGCGGGGCCCTTCGGCCTGGCCGTGGCCCTCCTGGCCGCCTGGGCGCGCTTCGGCGCCGACGCGGACGTGCTCTCGAACGCCCTCCTGCGGGGTTTTCTCATGAGCCTCCCCGTGCTCTACATCATCATCCCCGCGCTCGTCCTCTACCACGTGGCCGACGCCGCGGGCGGCATCCGCAACATCGGCTGGAGCGTCTCGGAGATGACGAAGAACCACATCCTCCAGCTCATGATCCTGGCCTTCGGCTTCACCACCTTCCTCCAAGGGGTGGCGGGCTTCGGCGTCCCGGTCGCGGTGGTAGCGCCCCTCCTCGTGGGCATCGGATACCCCCCGGTCGAGGCGGTCGCGGCCGCCCTCATCGGGCACGCCTGGTCGGTGAGCATGGGGGACATGGCCAGCAGCTTCCAGGCCCTCCTCTCGGTGACCCATCTGCCCCCCCACGAGCTGGGGGTGCAGGTCGCCCTCCTGCTGGGGGCGGCGGGCCTGGCCGCGGCGGTCTCGATCGCTCACCTGCACGCTGGCTGGAGCGCGGTGGCGCGGTGGCCGGCCGTGGTAGGCGTGCTGGCCGTAGTGACGACGGCCGCCCAGGCCTTTCTGGCCTGGATGGACCTGTGGATCGTCGCCTCCTTCGGGGCGGGAATGCTCTGCCTCCTCACGGGCTTCGGGATGGCTCGTCTGGCCCGCTACCAGGGCCCCTCCCGCCCCGCCACGATGCCCCCCAAGCCCGAGGCCCGGAGGGTCCGCACGGCCCTTCCCCCCGAGGGCGCCCGGCGGATGAGCTTCCACCTCGCCTTCGCCCCCTATTATTCCCTGATCGGGGTGGTGAGCCTCGCGACCTTCATCCCCGCTGTCCACGACGCCCTCCACGCCTGGAGGCTCCAAGTGGTCCTTGAGGAGACGGTCACCCGGCTCGGCGTCTCGACCCCCCGCCAGGTCTGGCGCCTTGCGCCCCTGGGCCACCCGGGGGCGCTCCTCCTCTACACCGCTTTCACGGGATGGCTCTTCTACCGCCTGAACGGCCGCTGGCCCGGGCGGCAAGCGGGGCTCTTCCGCCGGACGTTCGATGAGGCTTACCCAACCTCAGTGGGCATCCTCTCCATGGTGGCGCTCGCCTCGGTGATGACCGCCTCGGGGATGGTCGGTGTCCTCGCCGACGGGGCCGCCGCGGTGACGGGACGCGTCTTCCCCTTTGTCTCCCCCCTGGTGGGGCTCCTGGGCTGCTTCGTCACGGGGAGCAACACCAACTCGAACATCCTCTTCGGGGCCTTCCAGGCGGAGGTGGGGGAGCTGATCGGGGTGCAGCCGGTGCTCCTGGCGGCGGCCCAGAGCGCCGGGGGCTCGCTGGGCAGCATGGTGGCCCCGGCCAAGGTGCTGGTGGGCTGCGCCACGGCGGGGCTGGGGGGGAGGGAGGGGGAAGTCTTCCGGCGCGTGGCGGGCTATTGCGCCGTCCAGGTGTGCCTGATTGGGTTCCTCGCCTGGTGGTTGAGCTAGTCACTCGGGCTCGGTCGCCCCGTTCCCCTCGAACTCGCGGACGGCCCGGCGCAGGTAGGCGGGCACGCGGATGGGCTCCCCCGTGCTCTCCTGGACGATGACGTAGACGGTCCGCGCCGAGGCCAGGAGCCTCCCGCTCGCGCGCTCGTAGAGCTCGAAGGCCATCCGGAAGCTCGTGTTGCCGATTTCGGGAACTCTGGCGTAGGTGTCGATGAACTCGTCGAAGCGGGCCGGGGCCTTGAACTGGAGGTGGGCCTCGGCGATCACGATGTCGTACCCCTGGCCCCGCATGAGGGAGTAGGGGACCCCGATGTCGCGCAGGTAGTCCATCTGGGCAGTGTCCACGTAGAGCAGGTAGTTGGCGTTGAAGACCACCCCCTGGAGGTCCGTCTCGCCGAAGCGGACGCGGAACTCGGTCCGGTAGCGGAACTCTTCCCTGGGCACGCGGCTTCTCCCGAAGGTTTATCCTCTGCCAAGGGTCCGTTATAATGCCAAAAAAGCCGGAGCGGAAACCCGTGCGCCCCGGAAGTACGGCCCGCCGAGGAGAGAACCCCAGATGATCAGCGTCGAAGAGGCCCAGGAGGCCATCCTTTCGCGCATCCAGCCCCTGGGCCGGACCCGGGTGCCCATCGTCGAGGCCCTGGGGCGCGTCCTTGCGGAGGACGTGCGCTCCCCCCGGGACATCCCCCCCTGGCCCAACTCCGCCATGGACGGCTACGCCGTCCGGGCCCAGGACGTGGCCCAGGCGTCGAAGGAGCGCCCGGCCACCCTCCGGGTGGTGGAGGAAGTGCGCGCCGGCTTTGAGGCCAAGCGCGCCCTGGGGCCGGGCGAGGCCATCCGCATCATGACGGGGGCGCCCATCCCCCGGGGGGCGGACGCCGTCGTCCTGGTCGAGGAGACCGAGAAGGCGGGCAGGGACGAGGTGCGCATCTTCCTCGCCGTCCCCCCGGGCGAGGCCGTCCGCGCGGCGGGGGAGGACGTGAGGGAGGGGGCCACGGTGTTCTCCGCCGGCGTGCGGCTGAACGCCGCGGCGGTGGGCATGCTGGCGAACCTGGGGCGGCCGACGGTCCATGTCTACCAGAAGCCCCGGGTGGCCATCCTCTCCACCGGGGATGAGCTGCTCGACCTGGGCGAGACCCCCAAGGCGGGCCAGATCTTCAACTCCAACTCCTACGCCTTGGCCGCCCAAGTGATCGAGGCGGGGGGAGATCCCGTCCCGCTCGGCATCGCGCGGGACAACGCCGAGGACCTCGAGCGCCACCTGCGCGAGGGCCTGAGCGCCGACCTCGTCGTGACGAGCGGCGGGGTCTCGGTCGGGGACTTCGACCTGGTGAAGGGTATCCTCGGGGGGCTAGGGAGCGAGATGCACTTCTGGCGGGTGCGCATGAAGCCGGGCAAGCCCATGGCTTTCGGTACCCTCCAGGGGAAGCCAGTATTCGGCCTGCCGGGGAACCCCGTCTCCACCATGGTGAGCTTCGAGCTCTTCGTGCGCCCCTCCCTCCTCAAGATGCAGGGCTGGAGCCGCCTCTTCCGTTCCCGGGTGGAGGCCCGGCTGCTTCACCCGATGCGCAAGAGCCCGGAGCGGCGGCACTACGTCCGGTCGGTGGCAGCGCGCCGGGAGGAAGAGTGGACGGTCCAGGCGGTCGAGGCCCAGGGGTCGAACATCCTCCACTCGATGGTCCGGGCCAACGCCCTGGTCGTATTCCCCGAGTTCGAGACCAAGCTCGAGGCTGGTGCCAAGGTCCAGGCCCTCCTGCTGGAAGAGGGCTCCGCTCTCGCGGCTGCGCCCGAGCAGGTGACGGGGGCGGGGGCCCTGGTCTCGGCCCGGTGATGGGATCGGCGGCGCGCTTCCCGTTCCCGGCGGCCATCCTGGCGGGGGGCCGGAGCCAGCGGATGGGACGCGACAAGTTCCTCCTCCCCCTGGGCGGAGAGCCGGTCATCCGCCGGGTGGCGCGCCTGCTCGGAAGCGTGTTTTCCCGGGTGTTCGTCGTGGCCGCCCGGGCGCGCCCGTTCGAGGAGCTGGGTTTCGAGGCGGCGGAGGATCTGTTACCGGGGAACGACTCCCTGGGGGGGCTCCACGCGGCGGTCTCCCGCGCTGGCGCCCCGCACGTGTTCGTCGCCGGGTGCGACATGCCTTTCCTCCAGCTTTCGCTCCTGCGGGGCCTGGCCTCACGGGCGGCGGAGGCGGACGTGGTGATCCCCCTCCGGGAGGGCTACCCGGAGCCGCTCTGCGCGGTTTACGGCCGGGCCTGCGAGCCGGCCATACGCGGGCGCATCGAGGCGGGCCGGCTGAAGATGGTCGGCTTCCACGAGGAGGTGCGGGTGGTCCGGGTGGAGGAGGCGGAGTGGCGGGCCTGGGACCCGGAGGGCCTCTCCTTCCGCAACCTCAACACGCCGGAGGACTATGCCTGGGCTTTGGACGCGGTGGCCGGGGAGGAGGAGGGCGGGGATGCCGGCTGAGGATCAGCTGAAAAGGCTGGGGCTCGCGCTGCCCGCCGCCCCCGCTCCGGTGGGGGCCTATGTGCCCTATGTGGAGGCGCGGGGACTCTTGTTCATCTCGGGCCAGATCCCCTTGCGGGAGGGGAGGCTCATCCACCGGGGGAAAGTGGGAGCAGAGGTGGCCCTCCCGGAGGCCCAGGCGTGCGCCCGGACGTGCTTCCTGAACGCCCTGGCCCAGGCCAAGGCGGCCCTGGGGAGCCTGGACCGGGTGAAGCGGGTGGTCCGGATGACGGGCTTCGTAGCCTCGGCGCCGGACTTCACGGATCAGGCCGCCGTCATGAACGGGGCGTCCGAGTGCGCGGCGGGGGTCTTCGGGGAGGCCGGAAAGCATGCCCGCGTGGCCGTAGGGGTGGCGGAGCTCCCGCTGGGGGCCCCGGTCGAACTTGAAGTCATAATTGAGGTTATATAGTTCAAATCGTTGATATATGGATAAAAATGAGTTTGAAATACTTGCCATAGAGCACCTGGACTCCCTCTACCGGGGAGCGCTCCGGCTCACGAGGAGCCCGGACGACGCCCAGGACCTGGTGCAGGAGGTCTACGTCCGGGCGCTGCGCTTCCACGCCCAGTTCCAGGCGGGCACCAACCTCAAGGCCTGGCTTTTCAAGATCCTGAAGAACACCTTCATCAACCAGTACCGCAAGAGCGCCCGGACTCCGGAAGCCGTCGACCTCGACGACCCCGAAATGGCCCGGTTCGCCGCGGAAAATCCTCTCGTCCCACCCGCCTCCTCGGGGCCCGAGGCGGAGGTCCTGAACCGGCTGCTGGCCGAGGACCTCCAGAAGGCCCTCGGGGTTCTGCCCGAGATCTTCCAGCGGGTGGTGGTCCTCTCGGACGTGGAAGGGTTCTCCTACCGGGAGATCGCCGATATCGAGGGGTGCCCGCTCGGGACGGTAATGTCCCGGCTGCACCGGGCCCGGCGGATGCTCCGGGCCAAGTTGCTGAAATATGTGGAGGAAAAGTGAGGTTTTTTGACGAAACCAGTCGAAGCGGGAAATGAATCAAGGAGTTGGACTGTTTGCAGAGTAGGGACGCCGTCGAGTGGGGAGTTTTGACGTGGAAGAGAAGCCGAGGCTCGCGAAAGAAGAGATCCTCCGATTGATAGGCCCTTATCTCGACGATGAACTCGGGGTCAAGGATGCCCTGGAGGTCGAAGCCTGCATCGCCCGGGACCCGGAATGCCGGGCCGAGTTCGAGCGCCTGGCCGCCCTCAAGCGGGCCCTCCGGGAGCGCCTTGGAGGGACGCGCGCCCCCGACCTGCTCCGGAAACGGGTCGAAAAGGCCCTCCGCGCCGAGCGCCGCCGCCAGCGCCGCTGGCTGCCGGCCGCCCTCTCGGCCGCGGCGGCCCTGGTCCTGGCGGTGGGGGGATGGACGGCGTACCAGCGGGCGATGATGCTCCCCTCCCAGCTTGTGGCCGACACCCTGATGATCTACCGGGTGGAGCGGCAGAACCCGCTGGACCTTAAGTCGGGCGACGTTCGCACCGTGGGGCTCTGGCTGAGCGAGCGCTTCCAGCAGAACGTCATGCCCATGAACCTCGTGAAGGGGGACCTCATGGGGGTCCGTCTGTGCCCCTTCGGGGGGCAGAGGGGGGCCTACCTCCGCTTCATGGTCGGGGGCCGGAACGCCGGCCTCTTCATCAGCGAGAGCAAGGGGATGCCCTACGAGCTCCCCATGATCCCCAGCGTCCGCTTCGGGGGGCTGGAGATCTTCGAGGCGAGGAAGGACGGCTTCCATCTCGCCTACTGGAAGACAGGCATGTGGTTCTACGCCCTGGTGATCGAGGATATGCACGAGCCGGACATGCTCCCCCGCATCCTCGCCCCCCCCACCGCCTCGTTCTAGGCGCCTCCCCCGAGCCAATCCGGCCTGGACCCCCCGGGCCCGGCGGGGGTCATTTTCGTTCCGCTCCGGGCCGGAGGGAGGTATAATGGGCCCGGTGGTTTCAGCCCCGAAATGAACGCCTACCGGTGAGGGAGTCGAATGTCGCCCCGCAAGCTCTTGCTCCTTTTCGTGCTGCTTCCCTTTCTCGCGGCGGCGGCTCCCAGCCCTGACGCCGACATTACGCTCCTCCGCCGGATGGAGGAGGTCTTCGCCTCCGTGGCGGAGCGGGTGAAGCCCACCGTGGTGAGCATCCGCTCCGAGCGGCTGCGCGCCGCTCCGGGCCGGCCAGAGGGCGAAGGGGGAGAAACCCCTCCCCATCCCGAGATCCCCCGCTTCGCCACGGGCTCGGGGATCGTCATCTCCCCCGACGGGTACATCCTGACCAACAACCACGTCGTGGCGGAGGCCGACTCCCTCATCGTCCGCCTCTCGGACAACACCCCGCACCGGGCCAAGGTGGTGGGGACCGACCCCTACACCGACCTCGCCCTGCTCAAGGTCGAGGCTGGCCGGCCCATCCCCTCGGCCAAGCTGGGCAACAGTGACTTGGTGAAGGTGGGGCAGTGGTCCATCGCGGTGGGGGATCCCTTCGGCATCGCCCGCACCTTTACCGTGGGAGTGGTGAGCGGCATCGGCCGCTCGGGCGTGGGCGTGGCCCGCTACGAGTACTTCATCCAGACCGACGCGGCCATCAACCGGGGGAACAGCGGCGGGCCGCTCTTGAACATCGACGGCGAGGTCATCGGCATCAACACCGCCATACCGTCCCCCGGCAGCGGCCTGGGCTTCTCCATCCCGATCAACATGGCCAAGGACGTGATCACCCACCTGCGCAGCTCGGGCCAGTTCCTGCGGGGGTATCTCGGGGTGACGATCCAGCCCGTCGGGGACGACATGGTCCACATCCTGGGCCTGCCGCGATCCGAGGGCGCCCTGGTGGGCTCCCTGCTGCCCGATGGGCCCGCCAAGAAAGCGGGGATCGAGGTGGGCGACGTCATCGTGGGCCTCGACGGCAAGCCGATCCTCGACACCTCCCACCTCCAGCGGCTCGTCGGCTGGACCCCGCCCGGCAAGGCGGTGAAGGTCGAGGTGGTGCGCTACGGCCAGCGCCGGAACCTGGAGATCACCCTCGCGGTGCTCCCGGCCGAGGCCCGGCCCCGGGCCCAGGCCCCGGCCCCCCAGAAGCTGGAGAACGGGGCCTACGGGATGAAGCTCGAGAACCTCACCCCCGAGCTGATGAAGCAGAACCAGCTCGAGTCGAGGGAGGGCGTCCTGATCCGCGAGGTGGAGAGCGGGAGCCGGGCCTTCCACGACGGCCTCCGCCCCGGGATGGTCATCCGCGAGCTCATCTACCGCTCCTCCCGGGCAGGGACGCCGCCCGTCCGGACCGGCATCCGCAGCCTGGAAGACCTGGAGAAGCTCCTTCAAGACCTGCCCTCCGGGACCGACGTGATCGCCCGGCTGGTGCGCGGCACCAACCAGGGAGAGCGCTCCTTCTTCACCGTGCTCCACAGCCTGCGCGGGAAGTAGCCCGGCTGCCTTCCCCCGCCGCCGCCCGCGGCGCGCCGCCCGCGAGGTCAGCTTGAGCCCGACCATCCTCCAGATCGGCCCCTTCGCGCTGCGCTGGTACGGGCTGATGTACGTCCTCGCCGTCGTCGTCGGCGCTTGGCTCGTCAACCGCGAGGCCGAGCGCACCCAGCTCCCCATCACCTTCGACGAAATCATGAACTTCGGCATCCTCGTGATGTTCGCCGGCATCGCGGGGGGCCGCGCCTACTACGTCGCCTTCAACTGGGATTACTACGGCAAGCACCCGTGGGAGATCGTCCAGCTCTGGCAGGGCGGCCTCGCCATCCACGGGGGACTCGTTGCGGGCGTCCTCGCGGGCTGGCTCTACCTCCGGCGCCACCCCGTCCCCATGTGGCCCTTCGCCGACGCCGTCGCCCCCGCCGTCATGCTCGGCCAGGTCTTCGGCCGCTTCGGGAACTTCATGAACGGGGACGCCCACGGGGTGCCCACGGATCTCCCCTGGGGCATTGTCTTCCCCCCCGCGGGCATCGCGGGCCGCCAGTTCCCCGCCCAGCCGCTGCACCCCGTCATGCTCTACGAGCTTGCGCTGAACCTCCTCTTCTTCCTCGCGATGACGCGCCTCAGGCTCAGGCCCCACCGCCCCGGTTTCATCTTCTGCCTCTACTTCGTCTTCTACGCCCTGAGCCGCGCCGCCGTGACCGGCTTCCGCGCCGACGACCTCTGGCTCGGCCCCGTCCGCGCCCCCTACGTCGCGTGCGCGGTCATGATTATCATCTTCGGCTTCATCATCTGGCGCTGGCGGCTCTGGGAGGTGAAGGCCTAGGTCTCTGCCGCTCGATTTTTTTCGGTGGGAATTCCTGGAAAGCTATAGAACTTTCATTTTTCCCCCGCCGGCCGCCGCCTCTCTCCAGGAGGCAGGGCATTTTTTTCGTGTGAATTCGCGTTAAAATGATGGAAATTGCATTTTGTCCTTCCCGGCGGGAAAGCCCGGCATTTTTTCTTGCCGGAACGTCCCGGAAAACCCCAGACACCCACGGCACCCTGGCAAGGCCATTTTTTTTCGGCGGGAAATCCCGTGAAAGCAGTGGAAATTGCATTCTTCATATTACTGTAACCCCTCTATCTGCAGGGGCGGCTTCAACTCGCCTCTACAAACGAGGCGGGCACGCCCTTGCCAGGGGGGAAGATACCTCCCGGCGGCGGGATAGTTCTTACCTCAAATTCCCTCATGTTCCGGATGGGTGGGGGAAGATTTGTCTGTAGGGGCGACCGGCCGGTCGCCCCTACAAATCCTGGAGGATGGCAGGGTCAGAACGCCGCCTCCAATTTCCGCCTGAGGTAGCCGCTCATCAGGTCCACCGC
>MGDP01000027.1 GCA_001790955.1 Candidatus Tectomicrobia bacterium RIFCSPLOWO2_12_FULL_69_37 | reverse complement strand
CTCACCCCCATCACGTCGACGTTGAAGCAGGCGTGCTCGGCCACCGAGCTGTGGCCGTACTCGAAGATGATGGTCTGGTTGCTCTTGCGCGCCTTCTCCACTTCCCCGCGCGCGACCGCCCGGAGCTCGTCCAGGGCGCGCGGGTCGCGGCTGATGCGGGCGTAGGCGGCGCTGATGGGCTCGGGTGTCAGGTTGTCCCGGCCCAGGAACTCCGCCGTCCGCCGCTGGAGCTCGGCCGCCTGGGAGCGCAGCTCGGCCTCGCTCATGGCGTCGAGACGGCTCTCCTCCCACCCCGTGGCGACGGGCTCGAGGATCTGGGTCTTGAGGTGCCGGAGGAGCTCGATGTCGATGTTGTGGCCGGCCAGGACGATGCGCATGAGCATTCCGTTCGGGGCGGTGAGTCACGCAAGGCGAGGAAGTACGCTGCACCGGATTTTGAAGACAGGGGTATTATGGACCCCAAGGGTGGTAGGTTCAAGGAAATTCCTCGGGCGGGCGGACCCCTGGAGCGTCTAATGCTGGGCGAGCCGGGAAAAGGCGCGCCGGTCCGGCTGAAAGTCCTTCCGGGAGCCGTCCGATTCGAGGGGCCGGTTGCATCGGATGGGCTCCTCTGGGATGATGCGCCCTCCATTCGCGGGGGCGTCCTTTTCCCGGCGCATGTCTTGAGGGGAGAGGGGTTTCCGCATGCCCTGCCGCTGGAGGGCTTCGGCCACGGATCGAAGATTCGCCCTGCCGCCCACGCGGCCTTTTTTGCTTGCCGGCGTTGTCGCCCTCTTGCTTGCGGGCGGGGTATCTTCCTCGTCCGCCGGGCCGGGCGGCCCGCCGGGGATGCCGCGTCCCGCGCCTCTCGTTACCCTCGGCGAGATCGTCCAGCGCGAGATTCGCAGCCAGCTGACCGCCGTGGGCACGGTCGCACCCAACCGGACCTCGGTGGTGAGCAGCGAGATCGAGGGCCGCGTGAGGGAGGTCCCCGTGCGGGAGGGTGACCCCGTCACCGCCGGGAGGAGTGTGCTGGCCTCCCTGCAGCGATCCGATCTGGAGTTCGATCGGCGGATCCTCCAAGCGGAACTCGAGAAGGTCCGCCAGGAGCACCTCCGCCTCCAGCGCATCCAGTTCGCCGAAGCGGGGGGCCTGCGCGCCCGCATGGAGGACTGGGCCGGCCGCCTCCGGCGGGCCGAGGCCGAGGTGCAGCGCGTCCAGGAGCTCGTCGCGAAGCGCCTGGCCGACCGCTCCTTGCTCGACCGGGCCGCCGCCGACCTGGAGAGCACCCGGAAGCAGGCGGCGGAGTCCGCCCAGCTCCTGAAGACGGCCGAGACGGGGTTCCGCCAGGAGGAGATCGCCAAGGCCAAGGCCGACATCGAACGGGTGGAGGCCCAGCTCGCGCGGATCAGGGACGAGATCTCGAAGACGGTCATCCGCTCCCCCCTGACCGGCTTCGTCACGGAGAAGGCGGCGGAGATCGGCCAGTGGGTCCAGAAGGGCGGGCGCGTGGCCGAGGTGGTCGAGATCGGCCGGATGATCGTGCGCGTGCCGATCTCGGAGAACCACGTCGAGAAGATCCGCGCCGGCGACGCCGTGCGGATCGCCTTCGACGCGCTGGGGGGCAAGAGCTTCGCCGGGAAGATCCGCGCCGTCATCCCGAAGGCGGACCCGAAGAGCCGCACCTTCCCGGTCGAGGCGGAGCTCGCGAACACGCCCGACCACGCCATCAAGGCCGGCATGTTCGCGCGCCTGACGATGGAGTACGGCGACGCCGTCCGTGCCCTCCTCGTGCCGAAGGACGCCATCCAGCTCAGGGCCCGGCGCACCTCGGTCTTCGTGTTCGAGGGCGGGAAGGTGCGCGAGGTCGAGTTCACCGCCGGGCGCAGCGTGGATTCCTTCGTCGAGGTGACGGGGGGCGCCCTCCGGGCCGGGATGAGGCTCGTGGTTCAGGGGAACGAGAGCATCGTGGACGGCATGGAGGTGCGCCCGCGGGCCCCTCAGGGCGGCCGGCCCGCTCCCTCCGCCAGCCAGGGAAGCCGGGGATGAGGCCCGCAACCCGCGGGCGCAAAGAGGCGGCGGGCGCTCCTTCGGGAGAAGGCCGCCGCCGGGGGAAGGAATGAAGATCATCCACGCATGCGTCCGCTACCCCGTCACGACGATGGTGGGGGTGATCCTGGCGGTCCTGTTCGGGGTTATCAGCCTCTACCGCATCCCCGTCCAGATGACTCCCACGGTGGACCGGCCCGTCATCACGGTCGAGACCGCCTACAAAGGGGCCGCGCCCCTCGAGGTGGAGGAGGAGGTTTCCAACCGCCTCGAGGAGAAGCTCACCTCGGTCGAGGGCCTCACCCAAATGACCTCGAGCAGCGAGGAGGACCGCTCCCGCGTGATCCTGGAGTTCGACTGGGGCACGAACAAGGATATCGCCCGCCTCGACGTCTCCGAGAAACTCGGCCTGGTCAAGGACTTTCCCATCGATGCCGACCGGCCCAGCATCCAGGCGGTCAATTCCGATGCCGAGCAGCCCATCGCCTGGATCGTCGTGGACACGGACCTTCCCATCAACCAGGTGCGGGTCGAGGGCGACGACGTCATCCGTCCCAAGCTCGAGCGGGTGCCGGGCGTGGGCGCGGTCTGGATGTTCGGCGGGGAGGACCGCGAGGTCCGCGTGACCCTGGACTACGCCGCGATGGGCGCCCGGGGGCTCACGGTGGGGGCCCTGCGGGAGGCCCTGCTGCGGGAGAACCGCAACACCAAGGGCGGCAGGATCGACGAGGGGAAGCGGCGCTACGCGGTCCGCACCGTGGGCAGCTTCACCGCCCTGGAGCAGGTGCGGAACATCATTGTCGCGCAGTCCGCGGCAGGCCCTGTCTACCTGCGCGACATCGCCAAGGTGAGCTTCGATTACGAAGACCCGATCAACCGGATTCGGGTCAACCGAAAGCCGACGATGGGCTTCGGCATCCTGCGCAAGACGGGCGCCAACACCGTCGAGGTGATGGCCGAGGTGAAGCAGGCTATCCAGGCCATCAACCGCGTCTATAACGGGCGCGGCATCCAGCTCCGCCAGGTCTACGACGAGACGGATTACATTTACCAGGCCCGCGGGCTTGTGACCGGCAACATCTACGTCGGCGGGGCGCTGGCCGTGGCGGTGCTGCTCCTCTTCCTGGGGAGCGTCTCGGGCGTCTCGGTCATCGCGGTGGCCATCCCCGTCTCGGTGGTGGCCACCTTCATCTTCATCTACGTCCTCGGGCGCTCGATCAACATTATCTCCCTGGCGGGGCTCGCCTTCGCGGTGGGCATGGTGGTGGACAACTCCATCGTCGTGCTGGAGAACATCTACCGCCACCGCGAGATGGGGAAGGACCGCTGGCAGGCCGCCATGGACGGGGGAGCGGAGGTGTGGGGCGCGGTCCTCGCCTCGACCCTCACGACCCTGGCCGTCTTCATCCCCATCCTCTTCGTCCAGGACGAGGCCGGCCAGCTCTTCCGGGACATCGCCATCGCCATCAGCGTCGCGGTGGGCCTCTCCTTGATTGTTTCCCTCACCGTGGTGCCCATGCTGAGCGCGCGCCTGCTCCGCACCGCTGAGGGGAACACCTGGCTGACCCGGCTCCAGGGCCGCCTCGGCGTGTGCGCGTTCGGAAGCTTCGTCCAGCGCTTGCTGGCGTGGCAGCTCGGCTGGCTGCTGAGGGGGGTGGCGCGGCGGGTGGTATTCGTGGGCTTCCTAACGGCTGCGTCCGTCACCCTGGCGTGGGCCTTCTTCCCGCCCATCGACTACCTGCCGAAGGGGAACCGCAACCTCATTTTCGCTTTCTTCCGCACCCCGGCCGGGCTGAACCTGGACGAGATGGACCGGATGATCAGGGATGTGGAGGAGAAGTTCGCCGGCATGGAGGAGATCGAGCGCTTCTTCGCCGTGGCGCGGACCCAGAACCCGATCATCGGCCTCCTCGCCAAGAAC
Organism: Candidatus Tectomicrobia bacterium RIFCSPLOWO2_12_FULL_69_37; assembly: GCA_001790955.1. Taxonomy (GTDB): domain Bacteria; phylum UBA8248; class UBA8248; order UBA8248; family UBA8248; genus 2-12-FULL-69-37. The sequence goes on along the minus strand of MGDP01000027.1, from coordinate 18,927 downwards.
GAGCACACCGACCAGGATTCCATGCGCCGGCTGGTCGGCAAGCTCTCCGGGATGGTCCAGGGGATCCCCGGGGTCCAGGCCTTCGTCACCCAGTCGGAGCTCTTCCGGCGGCGGGGCACGGGCTTCATCGGGGGGGTCAACCTGCAGGTGGACGTGCGGGGGGACAGCCTGGAGGAGATCCAGCGCATCGCGGCGGACATCGAGGGCCGGGCGCGGCGGATGCCGGGCGTGCGCTTCGTCAACAGCAGCTTCGACCTCGGGAACCCCGAGCTCCAGGTGCACGTGGACCGCGAGAAGGCGTCCGACCTGGGCGTCTCGATCCGCGAGGTGGGGGACATCATCGAGACCCTGGTGAACGGCACCCAGGCGGGGCTGTTCCGCGACCAGGGCAAGGAGCTCGACATCGTGCTGCGGGCGCCGCTCGCGGACTTCCGGAAGACGCAAGACCTCTCCAAGATCAAGGTCCACACCGCGGACGGGCGGATGGTCCAGCTAAGCGACCTGGCCGAGATCCGCCAGGCCCTTGGGCCCACCAAGATCGAGCACATCGACCGCGACCGCTCCCTCACCCTCACGGTGAACATCAGCGACGAGATCCCGCTCCAGGTGGCGGTCGATCGCATGAAGCGGGAGGTGCTCGACCCCGTCCGCCCCGGGCTCCCCTTGGGCTACGGAGTGGACGTGGCAGGCCGAGCGAGGGATCTGGCCCGCGCCTGGGACGCCCTCAAGTGGTCGTTTCTGCTGGCCCTGCTGATCACCTATCTGCTCATGGCCTCCCTGTTCGAGTCCTGGAGCTACCCGCTCATCATCATGTTCAGCGTGCCGTTCGCCGCGACGGGGGGAGTCCTCCTCGTCAGCGCCATGAACTGGCTCGAGCCCTCGGTCAAGATGGACACGGTCACCATGCTCGGCTTCATCATCCTCACGGGGACGGTGGTGAACAACGCCATCCTGATCGTCCACCAAGCGCTCAACCACGCGGCCTCGGGGCTCCCCATGCGCGAGGCCATTTTGGAGAGCTCGCGCGACCGGATGCGGCCCATCTTCATGACCACGACCACGACGGTGCTGGGCATGCTGCCGCTGGTCGCGAGCTCGGGCGCTGGGAGCGAGCTCTACCGGGGCCTGGGCGCGGCCATCCTGGGCGGGCTCTCGGTTTCGACGCTGTTCACCCTGGTGATGATCCCTGCGCTCTTCTCGCTGTGGGTGGATTTCCTGGAGTGGGCGCGGCCGGGCCAGACGGAGGCGTCGGTGCAGGCCTTCGCCGAAATGAGCGGACTGGGCGGCGGGGGGAACGGCGCGGCGGCGAGCACGAACGGTGCCCCGGCCGGGTCCCAGGCCCAAACCGATGTCCGGGAAAAGCGGATCTGAGGCGCAACGCCCCGGTCCGTCAGGACTTCCCTTCGTTCTCCGCCAAGAAGGCGTCCACCGCCGCGTTCCACTCCTTGTGGCTGCGCCGGTAGCTGTAGTGCCCCCCTATTTCCAGCAAGACCAGCTTCGAGCCCTGAATCATGCGGTTCATGTCCTCCGCGAAGTAGGGAGGAGTGAGGGCGTCGTCCTTGGCGGCGATGATGAGGGATGGCTTGCGGATGCGGCTCAGGTCGGCGGAGCGGTCGTGGTGCAGGGTCATGTCGAGCCGGGCGGCGAGCACCTCGACCGGCGCGATGGTCTCCTTCTGGCGCCGCTCGAGCGCCAGGAGGTTGTGGTACATGCTGCGGAACTGCGTCCAGCCGCAGGTCCACAGCGAGCTGAACTTGATGTACTCCTCCGGGCCGTAGGCCAGGGCGATCTGCTTGCGCGAGGTCTGGAGGCGGGTCATGTAGGGGTCGGCCCGCGTCCAGGTGTTGGTGAACACGCAGCAGCGCAGGCGGCCGGGGTGATCCAGGGCCAGGTGCTGGAGCACGCAGCCCCCGGTGGAGGTGCCCGCCACGTGGGCGCGCTCCACCCCCAGGGCGTCCAGGAGGGCGACGGCGTCCTTGGCGATCAGCTCGGTGGAGTAGCCGTCCGCCGGCTTGTCGCTCTCCCCCGCCCCCCGGTGGTCGAAGGTGATGCAGCGGTAGCGCTTCGAGAAGTGGGGGATCTGGAAGTCCCAGGCCTCCAACAGCCCCATGAGCCCGGGGATGAAGAGGAAGGCGTCGCCCTCCCCCGTCTCGGCGTAGTTGAGCATCAGCTCTCCGGCTTGGATCCGCGGCATGGGCGTCTCCTCCCTATTCCTTGTCCGAGGCCAGGATCTCGGCGATCTCCACCCGCCTCCCCTCCTTGGCCGAGCGCACCCCTGCGCGGATGACGGCGAGGGAGAGGATGGCCTTTTCCCCGTCCACCTCGGGCTTCGCCTTCCCCCGCACGCAGTCGGCGAACTCATCGAGTTCCTCGGCGATGGTGTCGTTCTTCGTGCAGGGGACGGGCCGGGGCGGGCCCTGCTTGCGGTGGAGGATCCGCAGGCCGTCGAAGAGGGTGTAGTAGGCGGTGGCCTCCTTCCCGTAGATGTTCATCAGGTAGTACTCGGAGGCGGAGGCGTAGCTCGCCGTGAGATTCGAGATGGCCCCGCACTCGTGCTCCATGATGAGGTTGGCCACGTCCGGGTTGTCGCCCGGGAGCACCAGCTGGGCCGTCCGGGCCGAGACGGCCTGGATGGGCCCCACGAGGTACTCCAGGATGTCGATGTAGTGGATGCCGATCTGGAGCATCACCCCGCCCGGCATGGCGTCGGCCTGGTAGCGCCAGTGGCCTGGCTCGAACTGGCCCTCCCGGTCCCGGCTGATGTTGCCCTCGGCCTGGACGAGCCTGCCGAACTTCCCCTCCTCGATGGCCTTCTTCATCCAGCGGAAGTGGCTCTCCCGCCGCCGCTGGTAGCCGACCGAGAGGACGACGCCGGCCTCCCGGCAGGCCTTCGCCAGCGCCCGGCCGTCCGCCACCGTGTGGGCGATGGGCTTGTCGAGGAAGGTGTGCTTGCCCGCCTCGGCGGCGGCCCGGGCGGTCTCCAGGTGCACGTGGTTGGGGGTGGTGTTGAGGACGGCCTCGATCTCCGGGTCTCGGAGGATCTCCTCGTAGGAGGAGGCGGCCCGGCAGCCGTATTTCTTCGCGAAGGCCTCGCGCTTCCCGGCCGAGCGGGTGAAGCAGGCGGCGATCTTCAGCTTGCGCGTCCGCTGGACGGCGTCGGCGAGGACGTCCGACCACCAGCCCATGCCGATGGAGGCCACGCGGACGGGGGATTCGCTCATCGTCTTTCTCCTTGGACCTTGCGGATTCAATGCCGGAGCCGAGGTTAGCAGGATCGCACCCGGCCCGCCAACCGGAGACGCCTCACGCGGGGCTCCCGCGCCGCCGCCACTGCTGGACGAAGGGCCAGGCGATGGAGACGGCGGAGAGGAGGAGGAACCCCAGGCTGATGGGAGAGGTGAAGAAAGTCGAGACGTCTCCCTTCGACGCGGTGAGGGCGACCCGGAGGTTCTCCTCCAGGGGCCGCCCCAGCACGAGAGCCAGGATGAGGGGGACGACGGGCATGCCCAGCCAGCGCATCATCAGCCCCAGCAGCCCGAAGGCGAACATCACGTAGGTGTCGAAGAAAGAATTGCGCAGGGCGAAGCTCCCGATGGCGCACAGGACGGCGATGGCCGGGATGAGGACGGCCTTCGGGGCGTCGAGCACCTTCACGAGGAGCCGCACCCCAAGGAGGGCGATCGCCAGGGTGAAGATGTTCGACCAGAAGAAGGAGAAGATGATGGTGTAGGCGAAGTCCGCCCGCTCGACGAAGAGCATGGGGCCGGGCGCCAGCCCGTGGACGAGGAGCGCCCCGATGAGGATGGCGGTCACGGGGTCGCCGGGGATGCCCAGCGTCATCATGGGGATGAGAGCGCCCCCGCAGACAGCGTTGTTGGCCGACTCCGGGGCGGCCACGCCCTCGATGCAGCCCGTCCCGAACTTCTCGGGGTGGCGGCTGGCCTTCTGGGCGTAGTCGTAACTCAGGAAGGCGGCGATGGGCCCCCCTGTTCCGGGGAGGATGCCGATGAAAGTCCCCACCACCGACCCAATCAGGGTGGGAATGATCATCTCCCTGTAGTGTTTCCAGCGCGGATAGATGGAGCCGAAGCGGGAGAGGGCATTTCCCTTGCCGGTCCCCTTCAAGCTCTCGGCGATACCGTCCGCGAGCTGGGGGATGGCGAAGAGGCCGATGAGGGCGGTAAGGAAGTGAACGCCCTGGAGGAGGTTCACCTCCCCGAACGTGTAGCGCGCCGTGCCCATCAGGGGGTCTTGGCCCACCGTCACGAGGATGAGGCCGATGAGGCCCGAGAGGATCCCCTTCACCACCGACTGCACGGCGAAGCTGGCGATGATGGTGAGGCCGAAGAAGATTAGGCTGAAAAGATCCACGGCCTGGAACTTGAGCGCCACGGCCGCCAGCTGGGGGGCGATCAGATAAAGGCACAGGAGGCTGAACATTCCTCCGAAGAAGCTTGAAAAGATAGCCGTGCCGAGGGCGAGCCCCGCCTCCCCCTTTCGGGCCATCTGGTGGCCGTCCAGGCCCGTGGCCGAGGCCGATGGCGTCCCCGGGATGTTGAGGAGGATGGCCGAGAAGCTCCCCCCCGTCATCCCTCCCGAGTAGATGCCCAGCAGGAGCGAGATGGCGACGTGCGGGCCCATCACGAAGGTGAGGGGCAGCACGATGATGATGCCCGAGCTGATGGTCACGCCGGGCAGCATCCCCGCGATGAGCCCGATCAGGGCGCCCGCCGCCAACGCGGCCAGCGCCTCCGGCGCGGTCGCGCTCAGGAATCCTTCCAGGACGGCGGGGTTCATGCGCTAAAATCCGGGGCGGCGGGGAATGGGACTTGGAAAAGGTAGTGGAACGTCAGGTAGAGAAGCGCCGTCATCCCCACCGACCAGCCAGCGATGTAGAGGGGCCGGTTCTCGCCGGCCACCCACATCAGGGCGGCGAAGGCCAGCGGGGTGGCGAGCAGGAATCCCAAGAAGGGGAGCAGCGCGAGGTAAACCGCCAGGAAGAGAAGGCCCGCCGCCGTGCGTCGAGTGGTGCCCTTCTCCGCCTCGGGCCTCGGCGCATGCCACGGCTCCGCCAGGAGCCCCTGGACGAGGAGGACGGCCGAGAGGCCGAGGAAGCACCAGGTCAAGACCCACGGGAAAAAAGAGGGCCCGGGGACGTTCCCCAGGCGCCGGGGGAGCTGCGCCGTCAGGTAGGCATAAAGCGCCCCGAAAGCGAGGAAACCGACAGCGGCGGTGAGGTTCTTGGTCCGCATGGGCGCCCTGCTGATATCCGGGAGGCAAAGCGCGGGGGCCCGGCCCCGGCCGGGCCCCCCGGAGGCGCGCGGCTACTGCGTCGGCTTCTTCGAGCGGTAGAGCTTCGCTTCTTTCAGGATGCCCTTGACCAGCTTGTCCATCTTGTCGAGATAGGGATCGAACTCTTTCGCGTCCATCGTGTCAATGGTGAAGCCGGCCTTCTTGGAGAAATCCTGCAAGGCCTTCGAGTTCGCCGCCGCCACCATCGCCTTGTAGAGCTTCTCCTTCGCCTCGGCCGGCGTGCCCTTGGGCACGCTCAGCCCGCGGAAGAGATCGATGACCACGGGGTAGCCCAGCTCCGTGGCGGTGGGGACATCCTTGATGAGCTGGTTGCGCTTCTGGCTGGGCAAGGTGAGGATGCGGATCTGCTTCGCCTGGGCCAGCTTGATGATCCCGGTGAGGGGGCCGAACATCGCATCCGTCTCGCCGCTCAGCACGGTCGCGTTGCGGCGCTTCACCCCCACGGGGAGGTGGATCACCTTGCAGTTGGCCGCGTTCATCACGGCGACCGCGGCGATGTGGGTGGTGCTGCCCGTGCCGGCGTTGGCGATCTTGAGGACGCCCGGCCGCTTCTTGCAATCCTCGACGAAGTCCTTGAACGTCTTCCACTTGGCGTCGGCCTTCACGGCAAAAGGCATGGGCTGGTACTCCACCCGGCCGATGTGGTCGAACGCGTCGTGGTCGAAGGGGACGTTGCCGATGTTCGTCGAGGTGAGGATGGAGGTGGAGTTCCAGGCCACGGTGTAGCCGTCCGGCTTGGCGTTCTTCACGAGGGTGTAGGTGATGGCGCCGCCGCCGCCCTCTTTGTTGATGGGCACGACGGGCTGGCCGAGCGCCTTGGTCATCTCCTGGGCGAGGAGGCGCCCCTCGATGTCGGCGCTGTCGCCCGCGCCGAAGGGGATGATGAACTCGATGGGTTTCGTGGGGTAGGCCGCTCCCGCGGGGGCGCTCCAGGCGCACGCGGCGAGGAAGGCCACCAGGATCAGCCACATCCGGCACGTTCTGCTCATGATCGATCCTCCTTGGCGGCGACCCGTCCCCGGCGCGCGGGCCGGATCAGCCGATTTTGAATCCCGCGCCAACTGCCGCGACCGCCGCCCGCGCGATCGACTCGTCCTGATCCCAGTCCCCGCCGCTCACCCCGATCCCCCCGAGGCACTCCCCGCCCACGACGACGGGGAAGCCCCCCTCCATCGCGGTCCAGCGCTCAGGCCCGGCCGCGAGGGCGAGGCCCAAGGCGTGCAGGGTGTCGAGGTTCTGGGCCTGGGCCCCCTGGGTGGTGGTGGGCCGCTTGTTCGAGGCCGCGCACACGGCCTTGGTGGTGGAGGAATGGACGGTGTGGAAGCGCCCGCCGTCCATCCGCTCGAGCACCAGGAGGTGGCCTCCGGCGTCCACGATGGCCACGGTCACGGGGATGCCGAACTCCTCCGCCTTGGCGATCGCCGCCGCCAGCATCTGCTTGGCGCCGCGCGTGGTGAGGCGCTGGGCCGGGGCGAAGGGCATGAAGGCGCTTCCTCCGGTTCGGTTTTCGAAATCGTGGCGGATTGCGCCCAACCAACGGTGAAGACGGCGGCCAAGAGCAAAGTTGCGAGGCCAACAATCTAAGTGGCCGGTAACGCCATGTCAACCAATGGGCTCGGGTGATGGGGGCGGGCAAGTGGTATAAGCTTCCCCCGGGCCGGACGCTCATCGGATTTCGGAGTAATGTCCGCGGCCAGGGGGGAAGGGAATGAGGGGGCTCCGGCTCTTTCTCGAAGAGATCGCGCGCGCGGGGGGGAAGATCGCCCTCGGCCATTTCGGCCGGGTCCGGATAGAGGCCAAGGGCGAGAGCATCGTCTCCGAGGCCGACCGGGCGGTGGAGCGGCACCTCCTCTCGTGCATCCGGTCCAAGTTCCCCGGCGACTACATCCTCGCCGAGGAGAGCGGGGTGAACGGCTCGGCGCGTCCCGGCCCCGCCACCCGGTGGTGGACCATCGATCCCATCGACGGCACCGGCCCCTACCTCAGCCGGCTTCCCTTCTGGTCGGTCGAGGTAGCCTGCCTGCGCGGCTCCCGGGTGGAGGGCGCGGTCGTCCACATGGCCGCTCTGGGGGAGATGTTCACGGCGGTGGAGGGGGAGGACGCGCTTCGCAACGGCCGGCCGCTCGCGCCCCTCCCGTCCGGCCCGCCGGAGGCGCACAGCTACCTCTTCGTCCCGTGCCGGGAGGTCGAGGGGCTGGGCATACGCTATGGGGGCAGGCGCCTTTCGCTGGCCGCCGCCTCGGTGGCTCTAGCCTACACCGCCGCCGGCTCCGCCTTCGGCGCCGTGCTGGAGCCCAACTGCGCCTACGATTTCGCCCCGGCGGCCTTCATCCTCGAGCGCGCGGGCGGCGCGGCGCGCTACCTCTCGGGGAAAGAGATCGACTACGCCGAGCTGGCGGACGGCCGCCTCGCCCCCGAGCCCGTGGTGGCCGCCCCGGCGGCCCAGGTGGGTTGGCTCCAGGGCCAGGTGAGCTGGGGCTGAGCCCCTACATCCACATCCCCGCGCGCTGCATGAGCTGGTCGAGGGCGAAGGAGACCCGGTCGGGCACCTCCACCGGCGCCATGTGGCCCGATTCCCCGAACACCTCGAACGCCGAGTCCGGCAGGCCCTCGTGGATCTCCCGCAGGACCGGGACCGGGATGAGCTGATCCTGCCCTCCCGCCAGCACCGCGCAGGGCGCCCGGATCTCCCCCAGCCGCGGCCTCATGTCCTCCCGCCGCCGCATGGCGTCGAGGAGGGAGCAGAGGTTCCTCGGGAGCTGGGAGGCGATCACGCGGTGGTGCTTCTGGACGCCCTCGGCCCCGGATGCCTGGTAGGTGGCGGAGAAGAGCTGGGGGATGAACCGGCTGGCGAAGGCCTCCGATCCCTCGTCGTCGATGAACCGCATCGTCGCCAGGCGAGCCTTCCGCTGCTCCTCCGTCTCGCCGGCGGCGCGGGTGCAGACGAAGGCCGCCGCCCGCACCTTGAGGGGGTGGCGGATGGCCATGCGGCTGAGGATCATCCCGCCCATTGAGAAGCCCGCCACGGCGGCGGCGGGGATGCCGAGGGCCATGAGCAGCCCGGCCGCGTCGTCCGCCATCTGCTCCAGGGAGGTCTCGACGTCCGGGTTCTCCGTCCGCCCCAGGCCGCGCTGGTCGGGCGCGATGACCCGGTAGCTGCGCGAGAGCGCCTCCAGCTGGGCGTCCCACATGGTGTGATCCAGCGAGAAGCCGTGGAGCAGCAGGAGCGGCGGGCCGCTCCCCGCTTCCTCGTAGGCGATTCGGATGCCGTTGGCGCGGACGGATTTCATGGTTTCCTCCGGTGGTGCGCGGAAAGGCGCGATGGCCGCGTCGCCGTGATCGTGCTTTCAACCTCACCGGGAAGAGTGCGGGGTCCCGTTCCCTTTTTCGTGACCGCTGGCTGTCTCTTGAAGAGCGGGGAGCCGGAAGGCGGGCAACTCCCCCAGCGCCAGTTCGATCTCCTCGCGCACCCACGGGTGGGGTTCGCTGGCGAGGCGCCCCTCCAGGCCCGGGCGGATGGCGTCCCCGCCCAGCCGCCGCCCGATGCGGCCCAGCGCCCAGGCGGCGTGCCCCCGGGCGAGGGGCTCGCGGTGGCGCAGGGCGCGCATCAGGGGAGCGACCGCCTCCCCGCCACCCGTGTTGCCGGCCGCCACCGCCACGTTGCGCAGGAAGCCGTCGTAGCGCGACCGCATGACGGGCGTCCCGCGGAAGCGCTTGGCGAACGCCTCCTCGTCCATCTCCAGGAGATCGAGCAGGTCGGGGGAGCGGACGCCGGTCCGGGGCGCGAAGCGCGGCTCGGAGGCCGGAGGGGTGTCCGCGTTCCAGGGGCAGACCTCCTGGCAGATGTCGCAGCCGAAGAAGTGGGCGCCCACCAGGGGCCGCAGCTCGCGCGGCATGGGCCCGCGCAGCTCGATGGTGAGGTAGGAGATGCACCGCCGCGCGTCCACCACCCCCGGCGCCACGATGGCCCCGGTCGGGCAGGCCTCAATGCAGCGGGCGCAGGTGCCGCAGTGCTCCTCGGCGAATGGGGCGTCCGCAGGGAGAGGCCGGTTGAGGAGGAGGGCGCCGAGAAAGAAATAACTCCCCAAGGCGCGGTGGAGGAGAAGGGAGTTCTTGCCCTGCCAGCCCAGGCCCGCGCGCACGGCGAGGTTGCGTTCGAGGATGGGGCCGGTGTCCACGTAGCTGCGCCCGTCCATCCCCGGGTCGAGCTCCTTCAGGTCGCGCAGGAGGCGGAGGAGGCGCTTCTTGAGGAACTTGTGGTAGTCCCCGCCGTGGGCGTAGGAGGCGATCTTCCCGGGCAGGAGGGCCGGGGAGGGGAGCGCCTCCTCTGAGCGGTAGCGGATGGCCACCACCAGGGCGCTCCGGGTCTCGGGCCACACCCGCCGAAGGTCGGAGCGGACCTCGGGCCGGCGGCGGAGGTAGGCCATCTCCCCCTCGTAGCCCAGGCCGAGCCACTCCCGGTAGCGGTCGTACGCCTCCTCCAGCTCCGGGGGGGCGATCCCCGCGAGGTCGAAGCCGTGCCGCCGGGCGAGGTCCTTGGCCGCCCGGGCCAGCTCCGCCGGGGAATGCTCCGCCACCGGGCGAGGGAGGTCCATCAGGGGCGCCCCTTCCGCGCGACGTACTGGAGCTGGGCACGGACGGTGAGGGTGGTCCCGCCTCCCTCCAGGTAGGCGAGGAGGGCGTCCCAGCGCCCGTCCTCGCGCCAGCGGGGGACAGAGCGGCCGCCCTGGAAGAACTGCTCCACAGCCTCGCGCGGCTCGCGGAAGCGGAGCACGTCCCGCTCCACGCGCTGGAAGAGCGGGGTGAAGCCCAGGGAGGCGAGGAGGTGGTCCGTCTCCTCCTCCCTCAGGGCGAAGCGGCTCGCCCGGCCGGTCTCTTTCCAGAGGTCGGGGTGGAAGGCGACGAAGGCGAAGACGCCGCCCGGAGACAAGGCGCGCGAGGCGCGCTCGGCAATGGCGGGGCTCATGCAGAGATGGGCGGTCACGACCCCGGGCGCGCGCCCGCCGAGGAAGGCGGCGTACTCCTCCCCCTCGGCGTCGCCCCGGATGAACCGGGCCCCCTGGAAACCCATCCGGCCCGCCAGGCCGCGGGCCTCGGCGAGCGGGGCCTCCTCCCGATCCACCCCCGTGGACCAGCCGGAGGGGAACCAGCGGCAGGCGAGGGCCCAGGCCATCCTTCCCCGGCCGCACCCGACGTCCAGGTGTCCCGCCCCCAACGGGAGGGCGCCGCGGAGGGCCTCGAGCCAGGCCTCCCCCATCCCGGCGTGGAGGCCGGGGTCTTCCCCAGGGGAGAAGGCCCGCACGCGCGTCTCGCGCTGCCAGGCGGCCGGGATCGGGGGAATCCCCACGCGTCGCTCTCCTTTTTCCGGCGGCGGGACAGGGCAAGAATTCGAGGCCTCTCCTTCTTCGGGCAGGAGGGGTTCCGTCCGCCCCGCGGCTCCGCGCCGGAAGGGAGATCTTGGTCAGGGGCTTCCCGCCCTGTCAAGAAGAGAGCCCGTGCGGGACCGGGGAGGGCGTTTGGCGCATTGGAGGATTGGTGATACCTAATCCATCTTCCAGGACCGGCCCGCGCGCCGAGGAGGGGGGATGGACGGAGAGGACCGCACGCTTTCCCATCAATCCGCGAGCGGGGAGGACGGTCTGCGCCGCCGCCGGCGCATCTTCTGGGCGGTGGCCGGGGGCGCGTTTCTCCTCGCCGTCGCGGCCTTGTTCTTCTACGGCGAGATCGCCGCGGGCGTGCGGTTTCTCATCCAGGTCCAGGAGCGGAAGCAGAGGTTCCGCAGCTGGATCGGCTCCTTCGGCCCCTGGGCGTCCCTCGTGTTCATCGGGCTCCAGGTGTTCCAGGTGGTCTTCTCTCCCATACCGGGCGAGCTGACGGGCTTCCTCGGCGGGTACGTCTTCGGCGCCTGGCCCTCAGTGGCGTACAGCACCGTCGGGCTGAGCGCGGGAAGCTGGCTCGCCTTCCTGCTGGGGAGGTGGCTGGGACGGCCCTTCGTGGAGAAGCTCATGTCCCGCGCCGTCCTGGACAAGTTCGACTTCCTGATATCGAGCCGGGGGGCCCTGTTCGCCTTCATCTTCTTCGCCATCCCCGGCTTCCCCAAGGACTACATGTGCTACCTGCTGGGCCTCAGCCCCATGCGGACGGGGACGTTCCTCTTCGTGGCGACGGTCGGCCGCGTTCCGGGCACGGTGATGCTGAGCCTCCAGGGGGCGAACCTCTACCAGGAGCGCTACGGCCTCCTGGCGGGGATCTTCGCCGCGGCTCTCCTCCTGATCCTGCTCTGCGGGTATTTCGCTGAGCCCATCCGGCTCTGGCTGCGGGGGAAGGTGGAGAAGTGAGCCCCCTCAGGTCAGCGTGAGATAGAGAAGCACCAGCGGCGTCGTGACCATGCTGAGCGCCGTCCCGGTGAAGACGATCGAGGCCGCGAGCGGGCCCTCGTTCCCGTAGCGCTCCGAAAATATATAGTTGAGCACGGCCGGCGGGCTCGTCGAGACGAGGAAGAGCGCCGCCCGTGCGGCGCCCTCCAGCGCGAAGGCGCGGGAGAGCGCCCAGGCGGTGGCGAAGCCCAGCGTGAACCGCAGCGCCGCCGTGAGGAGGCTCAGGCGCAGGTCCGCGATCCGGATGGACCGAAGCCGGTAGCCCAGGGAGAACAGCTCCAGCGCGAACATCCCCCGGCCCGTCAGGTGGGTGAAGCTCAGCAGAAAGGCCGGCACGGGAAGGGCCAGAAGGGAGACCAGGATGCCGGCCGCAGAGGTGTAGAGCGCGGGCATCCGCAGGGTTTCCGACGCCTGGGAGCGGCCCCCGTGGAGCATGATCCCCACCGTGAACACCAAGAACACGTTCGGGATGGAAAGTAGAACCACCTGGGCCAGGCCCTCCTCCCCGAAGGCGAGGAGGGCCAGCGGGTAGGGGAGGGTCACGGTGTTCATGATCATCACCGAGGGCACGAAGGCGCGGGGCCGGATGCCCGCCGCCCGGCGGATCGCCAGGGCGGCGGCGCCCGGGATGAGCTGGATGGCGAGGGAGAGCCCAGCCGCCTGGAGGAAGTCTCCCGCCGCGATGCGCTGGCGCGCGAGGGAATCGAACATGAGTGCGGGCGCGAGGAGGAAGAGGATGATCTCGGCGGTGAACTTGACGTCCACCTTCCGCCAGCGCCCGTAGGCGAAGCCCGCCGCCGTGAGGGCCAGGACGGGGAACATGATCTCCAGGACGCGGAGGAGATAGGCCATCTTTCCCTTTCACCCGCCGGAGAGCGGGGCCACGGCGAGCGAGTATAGCGGGGGGCTCCCGGCGGGTACAGAGAAGGGGGCCGGATTGCGGCCCCCGCCCCGGGCGGGATAGCCTTCCGGGGAGCCTCGGCGGTCGTCGCGGACCATTCCTCATCAAGGAGACGGGCAGATGCCGGCCATGGATCACATCGGGTACGCCGTCCGCAGCGCGGACGGGAAGCGGGAGATGATGGAGAGGCTGCTCGGGTTCAGGTTCCTCGAGCGCAGGGTGTACGAGCGGCCGGCCGGCAAGGCCACCCTCGACTTCTACGAGGGCCAGGGCTCGGTGTTCGAGCTCCTGGAGAACAGCAACCCCGAGACCCCGATCAACCAGTTCATCGCCGCGCGGGGCGAAGGCCTCCACCACATCTGCTTCCGGGTGGACGACCTCCGCGCCGTCATGGCCGAGTGGGAGGCCAAGGGCGTCAAGTTCACCATGAAGCCCCTGTACGGCTCGCGCGGCGGGGTCATCACCTTCACGGACGCCTCCACCACCGGTGGCCTCGCCATCGAGCTCGTCCAGTACCTCAAGGCCGGCGAGCCCGTCCCGGACTGGGCGCAGAAGTAGCTCCTAGGCCTGCCCGGCCCGCACCAGGCCCGTGGGGGCCTCCCCCCGGAAGAAGCGGCGGATGTTCTCCAGGGCGGCGGGGATGTCCACGTCCCAGGAGCGGTTCGATCCCGCGCCCAGGTGGGGGGTGAGGACCACGTTCGGCAGCGTCCGCAGGGGGCTGGACTCGGGCAGAGGTTCCCAGCAGTAGACGTCGAGGCCGGCCATCCCCAGCTTCCCCTCTTTCAAGGCTTGCGCCAGAGCGTCCTCGTCGATCAGGGCGCCGCGGCCCACGTTGACGAGGATGGCCGTGGGCTTCATGCGCGCGAGCTGGGCAGCGCCGATGATGCCCTCGGTCTCGGGGGTGTGGGGGACGGCGAGGACGACGAAGTCCGAGGCGGCCAGAAGTTCCTCCACGGGGGCGTAGCGCATCCCCAGGCGGTACTCCGCTTCCGGGGTGTGGCGCGTCCGTTGGCAGTAGAGCACTTTCATGTCGAAGGCGCGGCAGCGCTTGGCGATCTCCATCCCGATGTCGCCCATCCCGATGATCCCGGCCGTCGCCCCGAAGAGCTCGGCCATACCGGGGATCTGGGCCCAGTTTCCGTTGAAGTTCCACTGGCTTGTCTGGAAGGGCTCGATCCCCATCTTCGTGTGGGCGGCCTCTATGACAGCGCGATGGCCGGGGATGAGCTTGCGCGCGCAGGCCAGCATGAGGAGAAGCGCCTGCTCCGCCACGCTCGCGTTGCGCATCAGCGGCAGGGTGGCGACCGGGATTCCCAGGTCGGCGGCGGCGGCGAGGTCGATGTTCTTGCAGGTGAGGCCGTGCTTCTGGATGAACTTAAGCCGCTTGGCGGACCGCAGGACCTCCCGGCTCAGGCGGGACATGTAGCAATAGACGGCGTCGGCCCCGGCGATGGCGGCCCCGAGCGCCTCGGGGGTATCGGCCTCGGGGAAACTCATCTCAAAGCCGGCCGTGGCGGGGCTCTTGCGGACCCGATCGAGAAACATCCCCGAGCCGGCATCGGCCACCATGAGACGGGTGGGAGAGAGCATGCTGGGCTCCTTCGCGCGATGGCATGAACGGCGACGCGCCGCCCGTGGGGGCGGCGCCTCGTCCGGGGGCCAGGGTCGCCCGGGAAAGGGAGCGCATGCAAGCGGAGGGGTGATGTTCCATCTGCCGGGACGTGCAAGGGAATCTTTCCCGTTTCGTGAAACCTTTTCTTGGGAAATGGGTTGAAGAGATAGAAAAAGTCGATGCATTCTGATATGTGACAATCATGTGAAAAATCCCTTTGGGGAATTCGATGGACATCCGCCAGCTGGAAGTCTTCTGCCAGGTCGTCAAGTCGGGGAGCTTCTCCCGGGCGGCGAAGGCCCTTGGGCTGTCCCAGCCCACCGCGAGCGAGCACATCAAGATCCTGGAGGAGGAGCTGGGGACCCGGCTCTTCGACCGCCTGGGGCGGCGCGTCCAGCCCACCCGGGCGGGGCTGCTGCTCCAGGGGCACGCCCAGCGGATCCTCCAGGAGCGGGACAAGGCCAAGACGGCCATCGAGGAGTTCCTGGGCATCGTGCGGGGCCACCTCACCTTGGGCGCGAGCACTATCCCCGGGGGCTTCCTCCTCCCCGGCATGCTCGGGAGCTTCGCGGAGCGCTATCCCGAGACCACGGTGAACATCCAGGTGCTGGGCTCCGGCCGGGTGGTCAGCGGGGTGCTCGAGGGGGAGTTCCAGATCGGCTTCACCGGGGCCCAGGTCCCGAACAGCCAGCTCATCTACCGCTTCTACGCGCGGGACGAGCTTCTCCTCGCCGTGCCGCCCGCGCATCCGCTGGCCGGGCGGAAGCGCATCCGCGCCGAGGAGCTGGAGGGAGTGAGGCTCATTGTGCGCGAGGAGGGCTCCGGCACGCGCTCGGTGGCGGAGGCGCGCCTGCGCGACCTGGGCTTCGAGATGCGGGCCGGGCAGGTGGCCGCCGTCCTGGGGAACCCCCAGGCCGTCCGAACCGCCCTCAGGTCGGGGGTGGGGGTGGCGGTGGTCTCGCGCTTCGCCGTGCGGGAGGACTTGGCGAGCGGCACCCTCCGGGAGGTGGAGATCCAGGGCTTCGAGTGCTCCCGGGAGTTCTTCTCCGTCGTCCACAAGGCCCGCAGCCTGAGCCCGCTGGCCCGCAGCTTTCTGGATTTCGCTCACGCTTCGCCCCCTCCTGGCTCCTGAGCCTGCGCTGGGCATTATTTTCCCGTTCGGCCCTGGGCGGGGTCCCGGAGCGCCCGCCGGAGGGGCCGTTTTTGGGGCACGGAACTTGCTTTGCCGGAAAGGCGAGCCCGGATCGGAAGGCTGTAGGCGCCGGGCAGGGGAGGGCAGGGGATGACACTCGAGGGCTGGCGGCGGACTTCGCTCCGCGGCGGCCGGGCCGCCCGGGCGGCCGCCTTGGCCGCGATGGTTCTCTCCCTGGGGGCGTGCGCCTCCCAGGCGCCGGTGGCGGCGCAGGAAGCCCCCGGGACGCGGGTGGTGCTCCGGTCCATCCCGCGCCATACCCAGTTCGCGCCCCTGACCGAGTGGGTGTACCTGTGGGATCGTCCCGGCGGGCCGTCCGCCCGGGCGGTGCGGGTGGCCAGGGTGCCTTCCGGGACCCTGGGGCTGATGGTGGAGAACGAGCCGCCCCGGTCCTTCGCGTCCGATTTCTTGGACGCCATCGGGGCGGACAATACGGCCCGCCTACCCGTCGGCTGGGTGAAGGTGGCGACCTCCCGGGGGGACGGATGGGTGCGCCTGGAATTCGTGGAGCTGAGATAGGCCCGGCGCGCGGACGCCGCGATTGACAGGCCGGTTCCCCCCTTCATACGATACCTCGAGCGAGAGGGAGGCGTAGGTTCCCGCGCCTCCCCTTTTTTTGGTTTCGAGGGAAATCTCCCATGCGCGGATGGCGGGTTGGGCTTATGATCGCCGCCTTGATCGTTGCGGCTGCGGAGGGGTTTCTCCCGGCCCGGGCGGCCGACCCCGCCCAGGTGCTGAAGGAGCGCCTCGCCACCATGAAGGCGATCAACCAGGCCATGCGCGAGATCAAGGTGTACTCGGGCAAGGGCGACTTCGCCAAGGTGCTCCCGGCCGCCCAGAAGGTGGCGGACCTCACGGCCGCGATCCCCGGCCTCAGCCCCGAGGGCAGCCACACCGGGAAGACGCGGATCAAGCCCGAGGTGTGGAAGAACTTTGGCCACTACAAAGAGCTCAGCGGGAACAGCGTCCAGGAGGCCAAGAAGCTGATCCAGGCGGCCGGGAAGAAGGACCGCGCCGCCGTGCTCAAGGCCTTCTCCGACCTCGCCAACAGCTGCACCGCCTGCCACGAGCCCTACCGCGTCCCCAAGAAGGGGGATTGATGATCCGCCGCCTTCTCGTGCTGCTGCCGGCCCTTCTCCTCTCCGCCTGCACGGCGTATCCCGCCGGCCCCCAGATACCGGGCCGCCGGGGGCTCGCCCTCGCCATGGAGCGGTTCGGAGCCGCTACGGCCTGGCAGGACTGGCCCCTCCTTCTGGACGCCTTCTACCTGCCCGAGCACGCCGAGGAGGTGAAGCGCGCCTACGGCGGGGACATCGCCAAGTGGTTCCAGGCCGGCAAGGAAGTGGGCACCCTGGCGGGGGAGCTGGGCCAGGCGCGGCGCATCTGCCCTCTCGCTTTCCGGGAGAAGTACTACTCCCCCCGCTTCGAGCCCCACTTCGTCGTCTACTACCGCGTCCAGAAGGAGCCATGCGAGGAGCTCCTGAGCGGCGAGGCCCCCCCCGCCCTGGCCATGGGCCAGATGGAATGGGGCTACGAGGTCGAGGGCCGGCGCTGGGTGCACCTGCGCCCGCTGAACGGGGCCCAGCCCGGCAAGAAGTGAATTTCCGCCGGGAAAACCCGTAATCCCCCTGACGGCTCCCGCCCCGCGGCGAAAAAGCGCGGTGTTATCCATACAAAATACCCCCCGGACTATCCCGTATTATCCCGGAAATCCCAGGACGCCCCCCGGAGGGAGGGCATTTTGCCGCTGGAATTTCCTGGAAAACGGTAGAACTTTCATTTTCGCCTCGCACGATCTGAATCTGCAGGGGCGAGGCGGCTCGACTGAGCTCGCCGAAGTCATGCCTCGCCCCTGCGGACGGATAGCCACGGCTCCCCGGGGCGGAAGCCCGCCTGGGGGCAAGATACGCCCTTCTCGTCCGGAGGCTCTTACCTCAAATTCCCTCAAGTTCCGGCACGGGCGCGCCGGCCGCTCAGTCCACGAAGACCTTCCCGCTCTGGTAGGGCCCGCCGCAGCCGCCGTACCCGCCCACGCCGTGGATGGGCTCGGTGTCCGAGGTGTTGAGGGTGGAGTGGATCTCCCCGCGGGGGATGGAGATGAAGTCCCCCGGCCCGGTGGCGAATTCCTTTTTCTCCCTGCCGATGCGCCAGAGGGCCTTGGGGCCCGAGAGGTGGTACCAGATGAGGTCTCCGTTCGCGTGGTAGTGGGGCCGGCTCTTCTGGGCCGGGGGGAAGATGGTGCGGTAGAGCGTCACCGTCTTCACGCCGCAGGTTTCCTCGGTCAGCCCGTAGTGCATCTCGAAGCCGGGCTCGTAGACCAGGTCCGGGTCCTGGTTCTGGTTGCGCACCACGACCGCCATCCCCGCCTCCCTCCCCATGACAGGGGCGCCGGGGCCCGCGCCCGCGGCGCCAACGGAATTTCCCTCGCGAGGGGCCCAAGCTAAGGAAAAAGGCCGGCGGCCGTCAACGCGGCCCGCCGCCCGTCGCGGGTTGCTTGTGAATCCCCGGCGCTGCCAGTACAATCAGTCTGCTCCGGACCACCGAGCGTCTGCGCCCCCGCCTGCGGGCGGGGTGCGCCTCTTTATCGGGAGGGAGGAAAACCAAGATGAAGCGCTTTGGATTGGTATGGCTTGCCGCCGTTCTGCTCCTGGGGCTTGCCGCGGCCGGCGGGGCGGCCGCCGCGCCCACGACGCTCAAGCTCGCCGCCGCGATCAACATCGGCAACATGCCCTTCTACGCGGCGGTGGACAAGGGCTTTTTCGCCAAGCACGGGATCGACCCCAAGCTCCAGCTCTTCGCCTCGGGGGCCGAGATGAGCAAGGCCCTGAACTCGGGCCAGCTGGACATCTCCGTCGCGGCCATGTCCAACATCCCCGTGGCGCTCGAGCGCGGCCTCAAGGCGCGCGCCTTCGTGGCCTTCACCGGCTCGGCCTACACCAACCCGGCCGACGACAACCTGCTGGCCATCGTGGTGCGGCCCGATTCGGGCATCAAGACCCTCGCCGACCTCAAGGGGAAGAAGGTCGGCGTCACCTTCGGGGCGACGAACGACTTGTTTCTCCAAGAGACCTTGAAGAAGCACAACATCCCCCTCTCGGCCCTCAACCGCATCAACGTCCCCCTCTCCAGCCCGGTGGGCCTCTTTGACACGGGCGGGGTGCAGGCCATGGTGATGTTCGAGCCCCAGAACACCATGATGCTCGACAAGGTGAAGGGCGCGGAGGTCCTCCAGCGGGGCGGGGGCGTCGTCTGCTTCTGCTCCCAGGTCCACGGCCTGCCCGACCGGGTCTACAAGGACCGCCGCCTCACCCAGCAGATAACGGACGCCGTGGCGGAGACCGACGCCTGGCTGCGGGACCCGAAGAACCTCGATGAGGTCAGCGTGATCGCCGCGCGCTACATCCGGGGCCTCGACGCCGGCATCGCGAAGCGCATCTTCAAGTTCACCAGCTTCGACCCCCGCATCGGAAAGAACACCTACCTCGCGTTCAGCAAGACGGTGAGCCAGCTCATCGCCCAGAAGAAGATGAAG
>MGDP01000026.1 GCA_001790955.1 Candidatus Tectomicrobia bacterium RIFCSPLOWO2_12_FULL_69_37 | reverse complement strand
CCGTCTTTCCCGGGTGGTTCCCAAGCGATGCCGGACGCGCATTTTCGCGGCAAGGTGGCCCTCATCACGGGCGGCTCGCGGGGCATCGGGGCCGCGGTGGCGCGCCGCCTGGCCCGCGCCGGGGCCCACCTCGTCGTCAACCACCGGGAGGCGAAGGGCCGCTCGGCCGAGCTGGCGGAGGGAGTGTGCCGGGAGGCCGCGGCCGGGGGCGTGCGCGCGGTGGCGGTGGCGGCCGACATCTCGCAGAAGGAGGCCGTCGCCTCGATGCTCGCGCGGGCGGAGCGGGAGTTCGGCCGGCTGGACGTGCTGGTGCTCAACGCCGCGCGGGCGCCCTTCAAGCCCTGGGAGAAGCTGCTGGAGCGGGACCTGCGCCTGCTCGTCGAGACGAACTTCCTGGGCAACGTCTTCTGCATGCAGGCGGCCCTCCCGCTCCTCGCGCGGCAGGGGGGGGCGGTGGTCTTCGTCTCGAGCCTGGGGAGCCGCTTCTTCAACCCCGATTATCCCCTGGGCGCCATGAAGGCCGCGATGGAGGCGGCGGTCAAGCACTGGGCCGAGAGCTTCGGGGAGAGGGGCATCACCGTCAGCGCGGTGTGCGCGGGCCTCGTGAAGACCGACTCCTTCAAGACCTTGCGCATGGTCCAGCCCGAGCTGGAGAAGCTCCCCGAGCGGCTCTTCGTCACCCCCGAGGAGGTGGCGGAGGTGGTCTGGTTCCTCGCGGGGCCGGCCGGGGGCGTCTTCCAGGGGCAGACCCTGGTGGCGGACCGGGGGTTGAGCAACCGCCTCCTCCGCCCGCTGGAGGGGAGCTAGCGGCGGACGCCGGGCAGGCCTTTGTAGGGGCGACCGGCCGGTCGCCCCTACGGACTCCGCCCTCTCCCAAAGAGGGAGAGGGGGAGAAACCGGCGCCCTGGAGCGGGCGGCGCATCCGGATGGCGCGGCCGGCGGCGGGCACGCCTCCCCCGGTTGCGTTCCCCGGGAGGCATCGGTCTAATAGGCGGGACGGCGGTTCACCGGACGGGTGTGGCCCCGGAAAGCGAGGGCGGCCCCGCAAAAAACGGCGTTGAGGAGCGTCCATGGGGCAGAGCTTGATCGGCGAGGAGCGGATTCTCGAGGAGGTGAAGGAGGCCATCGCCCACACCACCGGGGTGGAGAAGGCCGCCATCGAAGCGGACAGCTCCCTGGTCCAGGACCTGGGAGTGCTCTCCCTCGACTTCCTGGACGTGAACTTCCGGCTGGAGCAGGTCTTCGGCGTCAAGATGGCACGCAGCTTCGTCCTCGAGCACGCCGAGGAGATGTACGGCGAGGGGACCGTCATCAACGAGAACAACGAGGTCACCGAGAAGGGGGTCGAGATCCTCAAGCTGCGCGTCGGGGAGGCCGCCGGCGACCTTGAGCCCGGCACCCCGGTGGACGAGCTGCCCGCCCTGGTCACCCCCCGCACCCTGACGAACGCCGTCCGGGACATCCTGAGCTGCCTGCCCGAGAAGAGCCCCGCCGGCGCGGACTGGAAGACCGAGGGCGGCACCCGCATCGTCTGCTCGAAGACGGGGGCGCCCGCCGCCCTCCCGAGCGGGGACGAGATCGTCCAGCGCTGGCTCAAGGCCCTCCAGGAAGAGAAGCAGCTCTTCTGAGCCGTGCCGCCCCCGCCGCGTCCCCCCCGAGGAGCTCCCCGATGCCGAGGAAGCGCGTGGTGGTGACCGGCTGCGGGCTCATGTCCCCCCTGGGGCCCGACGCGGCCTCCACCTTCGCCGCCGCGCGCGAGGGCCGCTCGGGCGTCCGCCGCCTCCGCAGCTTCGACCCCGCGCGCCTGCCCTGCCAGATCGGGGGCGAGGTCGAGACCGCCTGGATCGAGGAGCGCGAGAACCCCGCCCACCGCCGCCTCGGCAAGTTCTCCACCCGGGGGGTGCGCATGATGCGCGTCGCCGCCGCCGAGGCCGCCGCCGCCGCCCGGCTCGGCGAGCTCGGGGACCGCTCGCGGATCGGCGTCGCCCTGGGCTCGCACGGGGAGCACCCCGGCGTCGGGGACCTGATGCAGCTCCTCCCCCACTGGCGGCCTGCGGGCGGGGGCGCCTGGCAGGGGAGCTGGGACTTCGGGAGCTTCGCCCGGGCCGGGGGCTACGACTTCCTCGGCTTCTACCGCCGCAAGGTGGACGTCGCCACCTCGGTCCTCGCGGTAGCCCTCGACTGCCAGGGCCCGGCGGTCTCGATCTGCTCGGCCTGCGCGGCCGGCGCCCAGGCGGTGGGGGAGGCCGCCCGCCTCATCCGGGACGGGAAGGCCGACGCCATGCTCGCGGGGGGCTGCGAGTCGGCCCTCTCCTACGTGGGCTTCATGGGCTTCGTCCTCCTGACCGCGCTGGTCGAGAAGTATGAGAGCCCCGAGAAGGCCTCGCGGCCCTTCGACCGCAAGCGCAACGGCTTCGTCATGAGCGAGGGGGCGGGCGCCCTCGTCCTGGAGGAGCTCGGTCACGCCCGCGCCCGCCGCGCGCCCATCCTGGGGGAGGTGCTGGGCTACGGCGACTCGGCCGACGCCTTCCGCATCACCGACATGCACCCGAGGGGCGCGGGCGCCGTCCTCGCCATGCGCGGGGCGCTGCGCGACGCGGGGGTGGAGCCCGCCCAGGTCGAGTACATCAACGCCCACGGCACCTCCACCCCCAAGAACGACTCGACCGAGACCCTGGCCATCAAGGAGGTGTTCGGGGATCACGCCAAGCGCGTCCCCGTGAGCTCGAACAAGTCCATGCTCGGGCACACCATCGGCGCGGCGGGGGCCATCGAGGCCATCCTGACGCTCGAGGGCATGCGCCGCTCCGAGATCCTCCCGACCATCAACTACGAGAACCGCGACCCCAAGTGCGACCTCGACTACGTGCCCAACGAGACCCGCCCCGCCGCCCACCGCATCGCCCTCTCCAACAGCTTCGGCTTCGGCGGCCAGAACGCCTGCCTTTGCCTGGGCCGCTTCGAGGACGCCTGAGCGGGATGCTGCCCCTCCTCGCCGTCACCGGGGCTGGCGCGGTCACCGCGGCCGGGCGGGGGCTCGATCCCCTCTGGCGGGCGCTCCTGGAGGGCCGCGCCTTCCCGGCGCTGGACCCCGACCCGCAGCTCGCCGGCTTCGCTCCCATCGCTACCGCCCGCAGCCCGCGCCTCGACCCGGCCGCCCTCGGGGCGGACGCCCGCGCCGCCCGGCTCATGGGCCACCACACCCACATGCTCCTGGCCTGCGCGGGGGACGCCCTCGCCGAGGCCGGGCGCGGCGGGGAGGAGCTGCGCGGGGAGGAGGTGGGCTTCTTCGCGGGGATGGACGCGGTGGACCCCGCCGAGGGGGACCTCGAAGGGGCCGCCCTCGCCTCCCTCGGAGGAGAGGGCTTCAGCGCCCCGCGCTTCTTCGCCGGGGGCTACCGCTCCATCCATCCCCTTTGGCCGCTCGCCATGCTGAGCAACATCGCCCATTGCCAGGCGGCCATCCGCTTCGGCCTCCGGGGGGAGAACGCGACCTTCAGCCCGGGCCCCGAGGCGGGGGTCCAGGCCGTGGCCGAGGCGGCCTTCGCCGTGATCGAGGGCAAGGCGCGCGCCGCCCTCGCCGCCGGGGTGAGCGCGGTCGTCTCGGCCCGGGCGGCGGCGCGCTACCGGGAGCGGGGGCTGCTCCTCCCCGGCGCCGGCCTGGAGGCGGGCCGGCCCTTCGCCGGGGGGCCGGGCGCCGTCCTGGGGGAGGGGGCGGCGGCCCTCGTCCTTGAGCCCGCGGATCGCGCAAAGGGAAGGCCGATGCACGGCCTTCTCGCGGGCTGGGGGAGCGCCCGGGCGGTCGAGGGGCCTTCGCCCTCCGGAGGGGGGGCTTCGGCCCCCGGCCTACAGTCGGCCGGAGCCGACTTTCGGCCGGCGAAGGCCGAAGGGGGGCGGGTGAGCCTCGCCGGGGCCTTCCGCGCGGCGGCCGGGGCTGCCCTGGCGATGGGGGGGGTCGGGCCGGAGGAGGTGGGCCTCGTGATCCCCCACGGGGGCTGCGGGGCCCGGGTGGAGGCGGCCGAGAGGGAGGCGCTGGCGGGGCTCTTCGGCCGGGGCCGCCCCCTCGCCCTTGCCACCAAGGGCGCCTTGGGCCACCTTTTGGGGGGAGCCCCCGTGACGGACCTCTTGCTCGCCCTGCGCTGCCTGGCGGAGAAGACGGTGCCGCCCAGCCCCCGGCGGGGGAACGGCGCGGGCGAGGCGCTGCGCTTTCCCTCCCGGCCCGAGCGGGCGGAGGGGCTGCGCCGCGCCCTGGTGCTGAGCTGCGGCCTGGACGGGGTCTGCGGGGCCCTGCTCGCGGCGGCGGGCTAGCGGGCGAGGAGTTCAGGGTAGGGGCGGCCCCCCGTGGCCGCCCCTTGCGGTGGGGCAGGCACAGGGGCCTGCCCCTACAAGCTACGGGCGGACATGCGATGGGTGGGTCGTAGGGGCGAGGCATGCCTCGCCCCTACGGACGAATGTCCGGCGGGTTTTCGTAGGGGCGTTCGATGCGCTTTCTCTTCTTCGACCGGGTGCTGGAGGCGGAGGCCGGCAAGCGCATCCGCGCGGTCAAGACCTTCCCGCTCTCCGAGCCCTTCCTGGCCGGGCACTACGCCCGGGCCCCGCGCGTCCCGGGCACCCTCCTGCTCGAGGCCATGTGCCAGGCGGCGGGCTGGCTCGTCCTCTACTCCTACGGCTACGAGGTCGCGTGCGTCATCTCCCTCGCCGAGAACGTGCGCCTGGCCCCGGGCCTGCGGCCGGGGGCGGCGGTCGAGATCGCGGGCGAGATCCTGGACACCAACAAGCGCGCGACCCTCGCCCGGGCGCGCGTCGAGGAGAGGGGGGAGGTGATCGCCAGCGCCGAGCGGCTCATCTTCCCCCACTTCCCCTCCGCGAACCCGGCCGAGCTGGAGCGGCGCTTCCGCGCTTACGGCTGGCTGGACGGCCTGCCCGCGCAGGAGCCCTCGCGGCAGCCCGCGGAGGAGAAAGGCTGATGGCGCGCCCGGTGGCGGTGACGGGGATGGGGCTCGTGACCTCGCTCGGGGCGGACCTCGAGACCGCCTGGGGGCGCGCCCTGGCGGGGGAGTCGGGCCTGCGGCCCATCCGCTCCTTCGACGCCTCGGGGCTGCCCGTCGCCGGGGCGGGAGAGGTCCCGCCCGGGGAGATGGAGGCCCTGCGCGCCCGCCTGCCCGAGGAGCTCTCGGGCGAGGGGGAGCGGCGGGTGCTCTTCGCCCTGGACGCCGCCCAGAGCGCCTTCGCCGACGCGGGGCTCGCCCCGGGGGGGATCGATCCCCTCCGCGCCGGGGTGGTGATGGGCACCGGCCTCGGCACCTACCGGATGGAGGATTTCGCCGCCTGGGCGGACCCGGGCGGGAGGCCCGACTGGCTCCGCTTCGCGCGCGAGGCCGCGCGCGCCCATCCGGGCGGCTACTTCAAGAACCCGCCCGAGCGGGCCACCTCCCTCATCGCCCGCTCGCTCGGGCTGGCGGGGCCCGCGGCCACCCTGACCTCGGCCTGCGCGGCCGCCGCCCAGGCGGTGGGCCTCGGGATGCGGATGATCCGGCGGGGGGAGGCGGACGTCGTCCTCTGCGGCGGGGCGGACTCGATGATCCACCCGCTCGGGATGGCGATCTTCCTCCTCCTGGGCGCGGCCTCGACGGCCCCGGGGCCCCCCGAGTCCGTCTGCCGGCCCTTCGACCGCAAGCGCTCGGGCCTCGTGGTGGGCGAGGGGGCGGGGGTGGTGGTGCTCGAATCCGAGGCGCGCGCCGCCCGCCGGGGGGCCGAGCCCTACGCCCTGCTCTGCGGCTACGGGGCCAGCATGGACGCCCACCAGGTGACGGCCCCCGATCCCCGGGGGCGGGGCGCGGCGCGGGCGATGGCCGAGGCGCTGCGGGACGCGGATCTCTCCCCCGCCGAGGTGGCCTACGTGAACGCCCACGGGACGGGGACCAAGCTCAACGACCCGGCCGAGACCCTGGCCATCCGGGAGGTGTTCGGGGAGGCCGCGGGGCGGCTGGCGGTCAGCTCGACCAAGTCCCTCATCGGCCACCTCATCGCGGCCTGCGGGGGGCCCGAGCTCGTCTTCACCGTCCTGAGCGTCCAGCGGGACGTTGTGCACCCGACGCGGAACCTGGAGAATCCCGATCCCAAGTGCGGCCTGGACTATGTCCCGGAGGGCGCGCGCGCGATGCCGGTCGCGGCCGCGATCTCGAACTCCTTCGGCTTCGGCGGGCAGAACGCGGCCCTCGCCGTGAGAAAGGCGGCCTGAATGCAGCTGGACCTCGGCGGCAAGGTGGCCCTCGTCACCGGGGGCGGAAGGGGGATCGGGCGGGCGTGCTGCCTCGCCCTGGCCGGGGCGGGGGCGGCGGTGGCGGTCAACTACAGCCGCTCGGCCGAGGCCGCCCAGGAGGTGAAGCGGGCCATCGAGGCGAAGGGCGGGAGGGCCGAGACCTTCGCGGCGGACGTCTCCTCGCTGGAGGAGACCCAGGCCATGTTCGCCAAGGTGAAGGAGGCCTTCGGCACCCTGGACATCCTGGTGAACAACGCGGGGGTCATCCACGACACCCTCCTCCTCACCATGAAGCCCGACCAGTGGGCCAAGGTGCTGGGCGTGAGCCTGAACGGGGCCTACCACTGCACCCGCCTCGCGGCCGAGATCATGATGCGCAAGCGCGCGGGGAAGGTCGTCAACGTCTCCTCGGTGATCGCGGTCCAGGGCGGGCGCGGGCAGACGAACTACGCCGCGGCCAAGGCGGGCCTCGTGGCCTTCACCCGCGCGTGCGCGGCCGAGATGGGGGGCCGGGGCATCCAGTTCAACGCCGTCCTGCCGGGGATGATCGTGACCGGCATGAGCGAGAAGGTGCGCAAGCACGCCGGGGAGCAGATTCTCGCCCGCATCCCGGCGGGGCGCTTCGGGGAGCCCGAGGACGTGGCCAAGGTCGTGGTCTTCCTGGCCTCGCCCGCCTCGGACTACGTCAACGGCCAGGCCATCGCCGTGGACGGCGGGCTGCTCGCCGGCTAGCTGTGGAATCCACACACGTTGTTCACGCCGAGGATACGGGAGCCGTCCTCCCTCCCCCTCCGGGGGAGGGCTGGGGTGGGGGAAAAGCCCGCCAGTGGTTTTCCCTCCCCCCACCCCCTCCCGGAAGGAGGGGGAGCCGGGGCCGCCCAGAGGTGTTTTCTCCCGGTGGACATCCACCCAGGGAACAACCTATTTAGAACTCGCCGGCTAGCCCGGGGAGGGGGGCATGCGCATCTACCAGGGGGTGGACTTGGTCGAGGTGGATCGCCTCAGGGAGGCCTGGGAGCGCACCGAGGGCTTCCGCCGCGAGGTCTTCACCGAGGCCGAGAGCGCCTACTGCCTGGAGCGCCCGGACCCCTATCCCCACCTCGCCGCGCGCTTCGCGGTGAAGGAGGCCTGCCTCAAGGCCTTCGGCGTCGGGCTGGGCGCCCCCGGGGGGCTCGGGGGGCTCGGGAGGCTGCGGGAGGTGGAGGTGGAGTCCTCTCCCTCGGGGAAGCCCGTCCTGCGGCTCCACGGCTCGGTCGAGCGGATGAGCCGGCGCCTCCGCATCCGGCAGTCCACCGTCTCCATCAGCCACACGCGCGGCCTCGCGGTGGCGACCGTCATCCTCGCCGGGGAGGAAGTCCCGGACGGGGAGGAAGCCTGAGGAGGCTCCGTTGCGCTATCTGCTGGTGGACCGCGTCACCGGGTGGGAGGCGGGCCGCTTCATGGAGGGAGTGAAGAACGTCACCCTGAGCGAGGACTTCCTGGAGCACCACTTCCCCCGCTTCCCGGTGATGCCGGGCTCCCTCCTGGTCGAGGCCCTGGCCCAGCTCGCCGGGTGGCTGGAGGGCGCGGGCACGGGCTTCAAGAGCTGGCTGCTCCTGGAGCGGGTCCGGAGCGTGAAGTACTACGGCTTCGCCCTCCCGGGGGATCAGGTGGCGCTGCGGGTCGAGGCGGCGGGGGAGGAGGAGGGGCTGCGCCTCTTCAAGGGGGTGGCCGCGGTGGAGGGCAAGCGCCGCGCGGTGGCGGACTTCGCCGCCCGGGCGGTGGCGCTGGCGGACTACGAGGACCCCGAGGAGCAGCGGGCCCGCTTCCGCGTGCTGCGGCGGGAGGCCCCTTTTCCGGAAGCCATGCAGTGAGGGAAGGCCGCGAGGTCTGGATCACGGGGGCGGGCATGGTGAGCCCCCTGGGGGGGAGCCTGGAGGATTCCTGGCGGGGGGTCCGCGGGGGGCGCACCGGCGTCGCCCGCCATCCCCGGCCCGAGGGGTCTTCCTTCCCCGAGCGCTTCCTCTACCACGGGGACGTCGCGGGCTTCGAGGAGCCCCCCGAGGTGCCCCCCAAGCTCGCCAGCCAGCGAAAGTTCCTGAACCGGGGCTCCATCCTCGGCCTCCACGCGGCGAAGGAGGCGGTCGCCCAGGCGGGGGCGGACCCGGCCTCCCTCCCGCCCGGGCGCAAGGCGCTCTACATCGGCTCGGGGGACTTCACCCGGCTGGGCAACCTGGACTTCTACGCCGCCCTCCGCCAGACCGCCGGGCCCGGCTGGGCCGAGCCCGCGGCCGAGGCGCTGAACGAGGCCGCGCTCCACCAGGTCAACCCCTTCTTCCTCCTGGAGGGGCTCGCCAACAACCTCTTCAGCTACCTCTCGGCCCTCTACGAGATCATGGGGCCGAACGGGAGCTTCTCGAGCCTCTCGGCGACGGGGAGCCAGGCGCTCGAGTACTGCGAGCGCGTCCTGCGCCTGGGGGAGGCCGACCTGGGCCTCGTGGTGGGCTGCGGCTGCTGGTCGAGCCCCATCATCCTCTTCGAGCTGGACGGGCTGGGCATCCTCTCCCGGGCCGTGGACGGCGCGGCCTCCTTCCGGCCCTTCGACCGGCGGCGGGACGGCTTCTTCCCGGCCGAGGGGGCGGCGGCCCTGGTGCTGGAGCCCGCCGAGGCCGCCCGCGCGCGCGGGGCCCGGCCCCTGGGGCGGGTGCTGGGGACGGGCAACTTCCAGGAGCTCTCCCCGGAGCGGAACCTGGCCGTCCCCCGCGAGGCGGCCGGGAGGGCCTGCCGGGAGGCGCTCGCCGAGGCGGGGCTGCCGCTCCGGGAGGCGGCCTTCATCCTCCCCCACGGGAACGGGACGCCCCGCGGGGACGGCGCGGAACTCTCGGCCCTCCGGGAGCTCTTCGCGGGGGAGGGGGCGTCCCCCCCCCTCTCGGGCCTCAAGCCCTACACCGGCCACATGGGGGCGGCGAGCGACCTGGGGGAGATCCTCTTCGGCCTGCACGCCCTGAGGGAGGGAGTCCTGCCGCCCACCCCGGGCTTCGAGCGGGCCGACAAGGGCCTGGAGGAGCTGGACATCCCCGCGTCCCCCCGCCCCGTGCGGGGCGGCGCCTTCCTCTCCTTGAGCCTGGGGCTGGGCGGCCAGGCCTCGGCCACCCTCGTCGGCGCCCCGTGAGCGCCCCGGGGCCCGCCGCGCGCAAGCCCCCGAAGAAGCGGCGCCGCAGCAAGGACAAGGGCCCGCTGCGCCAGTGGGCGGAGTTCGCCCTCGCCCTCTCGGCGCTGGCCCTGGTGCGCGGGCTTCCCTACTGGGCCTGCCGCGCCCTCGCCGCGGCGGCGGGAGAGGCCATCTTCTGGCTCGCCCCCCGGCGGCGGCGGGTGGCCCGGCTCAACCTGCGGATCGCCTTCCCCGGGATGGACGAGGGGGAGCGCAGCCGGACGGCGCGGGCGAGCTGCCGCTCCTTCGTCCTC
Source organism: Candidatus Tectomicrobia bacterium RIFCSPLOWO2_12_FULL_69_37 (assembly GCA_001790955.1). Lineage (GTDB taxonomy): Bacteria > UBA8248 > UBA8248 > UBA8248 > UBA8248 > 2-12-FULL-69-37. The sequence goes on along the minus strand of MGDP01000026.1, from coordinate 11,496 downwards.
ACGGGGCTGGAGGGGGTGAAGTTCCTCTACCGCTACGACGCGGAGAAGGCCCGCGCGTACGCCCTGCGCATGGTGGAGGGGGCGGAGGAGCTGCTCGGGCGCGCGCGCGCCCTGCACGACGAGGCGCGCGGCTGCGTCTTCGTCACCCCCCACCTCGGGAACTGGGAGTTCCTCCTCCACGCCGCCGCCCTGGCGGGCATCCCCCTCGTCACCGTGGTGCGGCCCCTCGACAACGCGCGGCTCGAAAAATACCTCTTCGGGATGCGGGCCGGATCGGGCCAGGAGGTCCTCTCCAAGCGGGAGGCCCTCTTCCACCTGCGGACGGCGCTGCGCCGGGGCCGCTCGGTGGCCATCCTCGCGGACCAGCACGCGGGCAAGCGGGGGATGGAAGTCCCCTTCTTCGGCCGCCCGGCCAGCACCACCACGGCGCCCGCGGCGCTGGCCGTGCACTTCCAGCGGCCCATCGTCCTGGCGGCCTGCCTCCGGCGCGGGGGGGGCCTGGGCCACCGGGCCCGGCTCGGGGAGCCCCTCTGGCCCGACCCGGCGGCGGACTCCCTCGCCGAGATCGCCCGCCTGACGGCCGCCCTGAACGCGCAGATGGAGGGCTTCATCCGGCAGGCGCCGGAGCAGTACCTATGGATCCACGACCGCTGGAAGCTGCTGCGGGGGCGGGGGGGATCGGGTCAGGCGTGAAATTCCGCCGCAAAATCTACGTGCGGGTGCAGGGGCGATCCTTGTGATCGCCCCGGGGCGAACACGAGGCTTTCGCCCTCCGACCCGTCCTCCGCAGCAGCGGCGGCCCACTCTGCCGAAGCGGCTGCGAAGGCCGGGCTGCCGCTGCGGAGGGTGGAAGGGGCTCCCGCCTCCGAAGGAGGGTTCGCCCCTGCGAATCAACCGGGACGGGGCTGTAGGGGCGACCGGCCGTGCGCCCCTACGGAGATCGGGCAACGGCCGGTTTTTCGGGGCGACGCAGTTGTGGGGCGAACACGAGGTTCGCCCCTGCATAGAAGGCAATCGGGTTCTGCAGCCCCCTCAGCGGGGGGCGGCTTGGCGCAGGCCCGCCAGGAAGGGCTCTCCCGTCCGGGCGAGCTTGGCCTCGAGCTTGAGGGTGCAGTCGCAGTCCCCGCAGTGGGGGTAGCCCTCGCAGTCCGCGAGCCGGCGGGCGAAGCGGATGTCGATCCCCTCGAAGTACTCCCGCCAGTAGGGGAGCTCCTCGGCGAGCTCGTTCCCGGGGCCGAAGGCCTCGCGGCAGTAGCAGACTTCCAGCCAGCGCACCTGGCCCTCCGGGGTGAGGCGGGCCTCCCCCATGCAGCGCAGGAACTCGTCGTGGGCGATCGAGCCGCGCCCCAGCGCGCCCGTCTCGACGGCCTCCAGGAGGGCCTTCTTCTTTCCGGACTTCACCCGGCCGCGCACCAGGTAGCGCATGGTTCCCCCCATGACGCGCAAGGCTTTCCCCTTCGGGGAGATTCTACCATCGGAGGAGGGGGGCGGGAATCCCCCTCCCCGCCCGTTGTTTACCCAGGGAGCGTAGGGTAGGATGCGGTTCTGGATAGCCCTTTTTCTTTGATTTCGGACGCCCGAGAGATGAGCCCTAAGCCCCGCGTGGCGATGGTGTCCAGCGAGATGTACCCCTTCGCCAAGTCGGGAGGACTGGGGGACGTCCTCGGCGCTCTCCCCCCCGCCCTGGCCCGCCAGGGGGTCGAGGTTTCGGTCTTCCTCCCCGCCTACAAGTCCCTCCTCCAGAAGGGCGGCTTCGCCCCCCTGAACGGCGACCTCCCGGACGCCTTCGGCGCCCCCGAGGTCCGCTACACGGTCTTCAAGGGCCGCTTCGACGGGGCGCAGGTCTACGCCGTCCGCTCCGGCGACCTCTTCGACCGCGAGGGCTTCTACGGCGACGACGGGGGCGAGTACCCGGACAACGCGCTGCGCTTCTCCCGCTTCTGCCGGGGGGTGCTCTCCGCCCTGGGGCAGATGGGGAGCCCGCCCGAGATCCTCCACTGCCACGACTGGCAGTCGGCCCTCGTCCCGGCGCTGCTCAAGACGCGCCTGGGGGGCTCCCCCGCCTGGGCCAGGACGGCCTCGGTCATGACCATCCACAACCTGGGCTACCAGGGCCGCTACGCGAGTGACGACTTCCAGCACACGGGCCTGCCGCCCGAGGCTTTCGGCATCGACGGCGTCGAGTACTACGGCGACCTCAACCTCCTGAAGGGGGGCATCGTCTGCGCCGAGGTCGTCTCGACCGTGAGCGAGTCCTACGCCCAGGAGATCCAGACCGCCGAGCAGGGCAACGGCCTGGAGGGCGTCATCGCCTCCCGGGCCGGGGACCTGCTCGGGATCATGAACGGGGTGGACTACGCGGTGTGGGACCCGGCCAAGGACCCCTGCCTGGCCGCGTCCTACTCGCGCGAGGACATGGAGGGCAAGGCCGCCTGCCGCCGGGCGCTGCGGACCGAGATGGGGCTCAAGGGCGGGGGGCGCGGCGGGCCGCTCTGCGTCATGGTCTCGCGGCTGGCCTCGCAGAAGGGGGTGGAGCTCCTCATGGCGACGCTGGAGGATCTCCTGTGGATGGGGCTCGAGGTGGCCGTCCTGGGCACCGGCGAGGTGGCCTACGAGACGTCGCTCCGCCGGGCGGCCGAGCGCCACCACAAGCAGATGGCCTTCCGGGGGCTCTTCAACGAGCGCCTGGCCCACCTCTTCTTCGCGGGGGGGGACCTCCTCCTCATGCCCTCGCGCTACGAGCCCGCGGGCCTCAACCAGCTCTACGCCATGCGGTACGGCACCCTGCCCCTGGTGCGGACGGTCGGGGGCCTGGCCTCCTCGGTGATCGCCCACAAGGAGATCGACCTGGAGCGCGACACCGGCTTCCAGTTCCAGGGGTTCAACCCGGCGGAGCTCCTCTGGGGGGTGGTGCGCGCCTGCCGCGCCTTCGAGGACAAGGAGGCCTGGCGGCGGCTGGTGTGGAACGCCATGTCCCAGGACTTCAGCTGGGACCGCATCGTCCCCCGCTACCTCGAGCTCTACGAGGGCGCGCTGGCCCGGCGGGCGGCGCGGGGCTAATGCGGCGGCCCGCTCCCTCCGTCCTCAGCTTCGTCATGGCCGGGGGGCGGGGGGAGCGCCTCCACCCCCTCACCCTGGAGCGGGGCAAGCCCGCCGTCCCCTTCGGCTCGAAGTACCGGATCATCGATTTCGTCCTCAGCAGCCTGGTGAACTCGGGCTACCTCGCCGTCTACGTGCTGGTCCAGTACAAGGCCCAGTCCCTCATCGACCACCTGCGCCGCTCCTGGACCATCGGGGGCGGCATCCACGAGCACTTCATCACCGCCGTCCCCCCCCAGCAGCGGGAGGGGGAGTTCTGGTTCAAGGGCACGGCCGACGCCGTCCACCAGAACCGCAACCTCGTGACGGATCACGCCCCCGACCTCGTCCTCGTCTTCGGTGCGGACCACGTCTACCGGATGGACGTGCGCCAGATGGTGGAGTTCCACCTCGCGCGCGGGGCGGACGCCACCATCTCGGCCCTGCCGGTCCCGGTCGGGGAGGCGGGGGGCCTCGGCATCCTCGCCGTGGACGGGGAGGGCCGGGTCGTCCGCTTCGACGAGAAGCCCGCCCGCCCCGAGCCCATGCCCGGCGACTCCAGCCGGGCCCTCGCCTCGATGGGCAACTACGTCTTCAACGCCCAGGTGCTCGTGGACGCCCTGGCGAGCGACGCCGGGCGGAGCGGCGCCCACGACTTCGGCCGCACCATCATCCCCGCCCTCCTCGCCGAGCGGCGCACGCTCTGCGCCTACGACTTTCTCCAGAACGAGGTGCCCGGCGTGAAGCCCACCGAGGAGCGGGGCTACTGGCGCGACGTGGGGACCATCGAGGCCTACTGGAACGCCCAGATGGACCTCCTGGGGGCCTCCCCGCGCTTCGACCTCTTGAACGCCCAGTGGCCCGTCCGCACGGCGCCCTACCTGGGGCCCGGCGGCCAGATCGTCTCCGCCGAGATCCGGGACTCCATCATCGGCGAGGGCGTCTACATCCAGGACGCCCGCGTGCAGCGCTCCATCATCGGGCGGGGGGTGGTGCTGGAGGAGGGGGTCGAGGTCGAGGACTCCATCCTCATGGACCACACCATCGTGGGCGAGGGCGCCCGCATCGAGCGCGCCATCGTGGACCGCTTCAACCAGATCCCCCCCGGGGCGGTGGTCTCGGCGCGGGAGATCGCCCGCTTCCCGGGAGCCCACCTGGATCCGTCGGGCATCGTCGTCTTCCCGCGCGGCTTCACCCGCCGCGTCTGAGGGGCCCCGTGGACCTCGACTCCCTGCGGGCCCAGGCCGAGGCCTTCCTCGCCGAGAGCCGGCTCGAATGGTACCTGGCCGGGGCGGGGGTGAAGGAGCGGGTCGAGCTCGCCCCGATCTACGCCCGCCACGCCGGCCTCTTCGCCCGGGAGGGGGCGGAGGCCGCCGCCCGCGCCTGCGCCGGGGCCCCGGAGGCGGGCGGGCGGGAGCGGCTGCGCGAGCTGTGGTCGTTCCTCGCCCTGGGCCTCATCCGGGAGCGGGTGAAGGAGCTGACCGAGCAGGCCGCCAACTTCGAGAGCGCGGCCACCGTCCGGCTCCCGGGCGGGGAGGAGGTCCCCTACCGCCAGAGCGCCGTGGTCCAGCTGAACGAGCCGGACCGCGCGCGCCGCACGGCCCTGGAGAGGGCGCGCGGGGAGGTCGTCCGGCGCAAGAACGCCTACCTCGCCCCCATCCACGCGGCCACCCACGCCCTGGCCGGGGAGCTCGGCTTCGGCGGCTACCTCGGGATGATGGCGCGGCTCAAGAGCTACCCCCTCGGGCCCGTCCGGGAGGAGATGGCGCGCTTCCTCCGGCGCACCGAGGCGCTCTACCTGCGCGAGATGGGCCGGGCGCTCCGCGGGCGGCTGGGCCTCGATCTCGGGGAGGCCGAGCGGCACGACGCCCTCCACCTCTTCCGGGGGCGGGAGCACGACCGGCTCTTCCCGGCGGAGCGCCTGGCGGCCTCGGCCCGGGAGGCGTGCCGGGGCATGGGGCTCGACCTGGAGGCCGGCGGCCGGGTGCGGCTCGACCTCGAGCCCCGGCCCCGCAAGAGCCCCCGCGCCTTCTGCGCCTCGGTCCGGGTGCCGGAGGAGGTCTACCTCGTCATCCGCCCCCGGGGCGGGCACGACGACTACCGCGCCTTCTGGCACGAGCTGGGCCACGCCCTCCACTTCGCCCACACCGGGGCGGGGGCCCCCTTCGAGGCCAAGCGCCTGGGGGACAACTCGGTGACCGAGGGCTTCGCCATGCTCTTCGACCACCTGCTCCTGGACGGCGCCTGGCTGGCGGACACGCTCGGCGGGGAGGAGGAGGACTACCGGGGCTTCCTGGGCCACATCGCCCTCTTCGAGCTCTACATGCTGCGGCGCTACGCGGCCAAGATCGACTACGAGTTCGCCCTCCACGGGGGGCCGGAGCTCGGCGGGAAGGAGGCCCTCTACGCCGGCAAGCTCGCCGGCGCCACCCAGGTGGCCTACCCCCCGGAGAGCTACCTCGACGACGTGGACCCCTTCTTCTACTGCGCAAACTACCTGCGCGCCTGGATGCTCCAGGCCCAGCTGCGGGAGGTCCTCAAGACGCGCTTCGGGAGGCGCTGGTGGCGGAGCGAGGGGAGCGGCGCGTTCTTGAAGGAACTGTGGAAGGAGGGCCAGGCCCAGGACGCGGACGCTCTCTCGCGCCGCCTGGGCTTCGGGAGCCTGGGCGCCGAGCCCCTGGCGGAGGAGATCGAGGGGATGCTGGGGGTCTAGGACGAGGGGTGCCCCCGCCTCCGGGTTTTTTGTATACTTTCCCCTCATTGTTCGCGGATAAATCAGGATATTCCCCTTCCTCACTGCGGCGGTGTGCGCCCCTCCCGCGCAGAGGGAGAAGAGGGAGTGACCGGACGGATTTCGACCAGGAGGCCCGCCCATGCACAAGGACCAGGTGAACTTCGCGCCCCTCTCGCCGCTCTCCTTGATGGAGCGCAACAGTTGGGTGTTCAAGACCAAGACAGCCGTCGTCCATGGCAAGCAGCGATACACCTACGGGGAGTTCGCGGAGCGCATCCAGCGCTGCGCCTCGGCGCTCAAGGCGGCGGGGGTGCGCAAAGGGGACCGGGTGGCGTACTTGGTGCCGAACCTCCCCGCCATGCTGGAGGCCCACTTCGCCGTCCCCCTGCTGGGGGCCGTGCTGGTGGCGATCAACATCCGCCTCTCGCCGGACGAGATAGCCTACATCTGCGCCCACTCGGGGGCGAAGGTGCTGGTTACCGACACCGAGGTCGCCAAGCCCCTCGCCGGCCATGCGGAGAAATTCGCCGGGGTCGAGACCTTCGTGAACGTGGTGGACGAACAGGCGGGCCACAGCCTCAATGACGCCCACTTCCAGGGACCCGAATACGAAGACTTCCTCCGGAGCGGGAGGAACGAGGAGCTGCCCTGGAAGATCGACGACGAGCTCACCCCCCTGGCCATCAACTACACGAGCGGGACGACGGGGCGCCCGAAGGGGGTGATATATACCCACCGCGGCGCCTACGTGAACGCCATCGGAGAGACTCTGGAGATGGGCGGCTCCCCCTATACGAACTACCTCTGGACCCTGCCCATGTTCCACTGCAACGGATGGTGCTACACCTGGGGAGTGACGGCGGTGGGGGGAACGCATGTCTGCCTGCGCGCCGTGCGGCCGGCCGAGGTTTTCCGGCTCATCCGGGAGGAGAAGATCACCCACATGTGCGGGGCCCCTACGGTCCTCATCTCCATCGCCAATGATCCCGAGGCGCAGAAGGGGCCCTTCCCGCAGCCCGTCACCATCATGACGGCGGGGGCGCCTCCTTCCCCCACCATCATCGAGATCATGGAGGACAGGCTAGGGGCCCGAATCGTCCACGGCTATGGCCTCACCGAGACCTACGGGCCCCATACCACCTGCGCCTGGCATCCGGAGTGGGATGCCCTGCCCGCCGCCGAGCGGTCCCGCCTCAAGGCCCGCCAGGGCGTGCCCTTCATCGGGGCGGGGGAGTGCAGCGTGAAGAAGCCGGACACGATGGAGGACGCGCCTTGGGACGGGGAGACGCAGGGCGAGGTCATGATGCGGGGCAACAACGTCATGGCGGGTTACTACGAGAACCCGGTGGCGACGGAAGAGGCCTTCCGGGGCGGCTGGTTCCACAGCGGGGACATCGGCGTCACCCACCCGGGCGGCTATATCGACCTCCGCGACCGGGCGAAGGACATCATCATCTCGGGCGGGGAGAACATCTCGACTATCGAGGTGGAGAAGGCCATCGTCTCCCATCCCGCCGTGCTCGAGGTGGCGGTGGTGGCGGTGCCCGATGAGAAATGGGGGGAGGTGCCGAAGGCCTTCGTCACGAAGAAGGCGGGGCAGGAAGTCTCCGCCCAGGAGATCATCGAGCACGTGAAGGAGCGGATCGCCCACTTCAAGGCGCCGAAATATGTGGAGTTCGGCGACTTGCCCAAGACCTCGACGGGCAAGGTGCAGAAGTTCAAGCTGCGCGAGAAAGAATGGACCGGCCAGGAGAAGCGCATCCACTAGGAGCGCGCTCCGGGGCGGCAGGCCTGCCGGATGGGGGACCCTCCCCCGCCCTGTTCCCTGAAGGGGGGCTGGCGCATCGCGTCCCCGCGGACGCTCTCTCCCGCCGCTCGGGCTTCGGGAGCCTGGGCGCGGAGCCCCTGGCGGAGGAGATTGAGGGGATGCTCTGAGGCTGGAAAAGCTAGGCCGTCGTGTTCACCCGCTTCCCCCGGGTCTCGACGACCTGCTCGGGGCGCGGGGCGGGGGCGGGAGCGGAGCTCCGGGCGGCGGCCTGGGGCGCGTTCGCCTGGGCGCGGACGGGAGCCGGGGCGGATTCGGCCCGGGCCTTCTGGGGAGGCGGGGTGGACGAGGGCCGCGCCTGCGGCTGCGGCGCGGAAGTCTGGAGCTCAACACCCCGGGCCATGGCGGTTCCCCCCTGTGGGTAAGCCCTTAGCGAGTTGAGAAGCGGGCCTGACCGGCACAATACCCCGAACCCGGTTTTTTCACAAACCCGCCTCGCCCGGGCCGACGGGGTTCCCGGGCGAAAAAGCGAGGCAGATCACAAAAAAGCGCCCCCCAGTGGGGGGCGGAGGGGGTTTTTTGGGCGGGCAGGCAGGGCATTGGGAGGCGGGAAGGAGGGGTCCCGAGGATCTGCTCTGCCTTAGCGGCCCGCCCGCGGGGCCGGGGCCCGGCCGGGAGGGCTCATGGAGCCCTCCTTCCCGAACCCGGCCTCAATGTAGGATATGGCTGTTACGGATGGGTTTCCGGGAAATTTCGATACCGTGAAATCGGACGAGCGGCGTGGAACCGGCCTAGTGGTGGAGGCGCCGGAGGTGGAGCCGGCTCTCGATCCAGGCGAGGACGGCGCCCGTCCCCAGGAGGAAAAAGGCCGCCGTCTGCCGCGCGGCGGGATGGAAGGGGTAGATCGCGTCCGTCCGCTCGAACCGGAAGCCGAAGAGGGTGTCCGCCAGCCAGAGCCCGCCCAGCAAGAGCGCCGCCAAGGCGGCTATCCCGAGCATGTTCGTCCTCCCGGCGGCGCCGCTCCGGTCTCCTTCGGCAATGTGGGAGGGAGTGCTTGCCCCGTCGTTGGGGGGGGGTCACCCGAATCGGGTGAAATGGCTCACCTCTGGAGCGGGATCCCGTTCGCGCCCGTCTGCCTGCCCAGCATCCCCAGCAACAGCCCCAGGAAGGGAAGAGCCCCCACCGCCAAGGCGCCCCAGATCATCTCCATGACTTTTCCTCCTTTTTCGCCGGCCTTTCCGGCTTCATGCCCCCGGGAGATGCGAATCGCGTACCCTCCGGGCGGCGGGGTGAGGGGGGTCTCAGGAGGGGGGTGAAGCGGGGCACAAAACCGGCCAAGAGGGGCCGTTTTTCATGGAAAATGGAAGGAAAAGAGGGCGGGCCCGGGCCGCCGGCCCGGGCGGCCGGGGGCAGATCTTGCCGGGGGGCTGACGGGCCAATTGACGGGGGGGGCGGCCTCCCCCGGGTCTTTCGGGTGGCGGTGCCCGCCACCGCCCCCGCGGCTTGGGGCGTGGGAGAGGGGTGCCGCGGCGGGTGAACACCCTTTCTTCAGGCGAAGGCAGCTACTCCTCCCTCTCCCTCCGGGAGAGGGCCGGGGTGAGGGAGGGGCTGCGTGGCGCCGGGGAACCTTTCCTCACCCGGAGCGAGCAAGGCTCCCTAGAGCTTGACCGGTATCCCTTCCTTGCAGGAGCGGTCGGCCGCCATGGTGAGGGCGAGCACCTCGCGCCCGTGCCCGGCGGTGGCGAGCCCCACCCCGCCCCGGCCCAGGATGCGGCGCACGAAGGCGTCCGTCTCCTCCTTCATGGGGCCGAAGAACTCGCCCAGCACGAAGTCCCCCGGCATGGCCGAGCCCAGGAAGGCCACCTTCACCTGGTGCTCGGGGGTGTAGGGGCAGGGGATGGCCTCCTCGGGGGCGAGGACCACGTCGCGGTGGGCGTCGTCCACGTTGAGGCACCCCTTGGTGCCCTGGAGGTCGATCTCCATGGTGGCGGTGTAGGCGGGCCAGTGGTGGGGCTGGAGCCAGCTCGTGCCCAGGGTGGCCACGCTGCCGTCGTCGAAGGTGACGATCATCCACTGGAAGTCGTCGCGGTTGTAGGGCTTGAAGACGAAGCTGGCCGAGCGCGCGTAGACCTCGGCGGGCTTCTTCCCCTCCATGTACCAGAGGATGAGGTCCACCAGGTAGGTGAGGGTGTTGATCGAGGGGGTGGTGTTGGGGGAGCGCCGGGCCACGGCCTCGCCCACGGCGCGGGTGACGTAGATCTTCCCCATCGCCATCACGATGTTGCCGAGCTGGCCCGCGTGGGCGGCCTGCTTGGCCAGGAGGTAGCGGCGGCGGAAGCGCTGGGTGTAGCCCACGAAGACCTCGGCCCCGCTCTTCTTGGCCTTGGCGATGATGTCGTCCGCTTCCTTGAGGCTGAGGACGAAGGGCTTCTCGATGAGGACGGGCTTGCCCAGCTCGGCCGCCAGGGCGGCGGGGCCGTGGTGGTGCTCCTCGTCGGTCGAGACGATGACGGCCCCCACCTTGTCGCTGCGGATGGCCTCCTCGTAGTGCCGGGTGGCCAGGTTGGCCCGGACGGACTCGGCCAGGCGGTCGAGCTTCTCGGGCACCTTCTCGCACACGGCGAGGTAGTCGATCTGCGGGATCTGGGCGCAGGAGTGCGCCCGGAGGGTCCCGATGTTGCCGGCGCCGATGACGGCCACTCCGATGGTCTTCATTCGCTTCTCCTCCGGTCGCTTGCATGATGGCGTGAGCGGGAGAATAATCCGCTGGAATCCTTACAGTACCCCCCATCGCGCCCGTCTTTCCGGGTCCCCAGGCGGCGAGCCGCCTGGGCGGGGCGCTCCCTCCCCCCAAGGGGGGCGGATTTTTTCCTTCCCCCCTCAGGGGGAGGTATTGGGGGGGGTGGTATTTTTAGAACCCAAACCCCGCGCTGGAGGATATGATGCGCATCGACGTCCAAACCCACCACATGCCCGCCCCCTACGTCAAAGCCCTGAAGGAGCGCTCCGCTTACCCCCGGTTCGAGAAGAGGGGGGAGCAGTGGTGGGCGCTGGGCACCGCGCACGACCAGCTCCCCATGGCCCCGAAGCTCCTCGAGCTCCCGATGAAGATCGAGGAGATGGACGCGTGCGGGGTGGACCTCTCCCTCCTCAGCATCAACATCCCCGGGCCCGACCTCGCCCCCGATCCCCGCGAGGCGGACGAGCTCGCCCGCATCTCCAACGACGGCATCGCCGCGGCGGTGGCGGCCCACCCCAAGAAGCTGCGGGGGGTGGCCAACCTCGGCTATGGGGACCTGAAGGCCGCCGCCCGCGAGCTGGAGCGGTGCCTCCGGGAGCTGCACTTCGCCGCCCTCCAGGTCTTCGCCTACGTGGGCGCCCGGCGCCCGCTGGACGACCCCGCCTTCGAGCCCATCTGGGCCATCCTGGAGGAGCGGGGCGCCCCCCTGGTGCTCCACCCCGGGCCCTCCCCCGCGAGCCCCATCTACGCCGACCACTGGCTGGGCCCCCTGGTGGGCTTCCTCTTCGACGAGAGCCTGATGACCCTGCGCCTCATCATGAGCGGGGTGATGGAGCGCCACCCGCGGCTCAAGGTGCTCCTGCCCCACGCGGGCGCCACCCTGCCCATGCTCATCGGGCGGGTGGACTCCCTGAGCCAGAGGTACCGGGACGACAAGAGCCTCGCCCTCCCGCACCCGCCGGGCCACTACTTCGCCCGGGTCCACACCGACACCGTCTCCCACTCCAAGGAGGCGCTCGCCTTCGCCCTCCAGCAGATGGGGGCGGGGCGGACGATGTTCGCCACCGACTCCCCCTGGGTGCCCATCCAGCGGCACGTCGGCATCGTCGAGAGCCTGGGCCTTCCGGCCCAGGAGGCCGGGCAGGTGTGGAGCGGGACGGCCAAGGCCTTCTTCGGGCT
>MGDP01000025.1 GCA_001790955.1 Candidatus Tectomicrobia bacterium RIFCSPLOWO2_12_FULL_69_37 | reverse complement strand
AGCTCGTCCGGGCCGCGCCTCGCGCCCGCGAGCATGGCCGCGATGCGCTCCTCCGTCGGGATGACGACCGGGAGGCCGTCCGACCAGGGCTTCTCCAGGAAGAACTCGAACTCGTCCACGGAACCCCTCATCCAGGCAGAGGGCTCTGTACGGGCGGGGTTCCCGCCTTCGCGAAGCCCGCTTCCACCCTCCGCAGCGGCAGCCCCGCTGCTGCGGAGGACGGGTCGGCGGGCGAAGGGAGGTGTCCCCGCCCTCATCTTGAAAGGCGGGCGGCCACGGGGCCTTCGCCCTCCGAAGGACTTCGGCCCCAGTAGCGAAGGGCTTCGGCCCCCCGTAGGAGGGGCCGCCCCTACCTTCTGCGCGCGCCCTACGCCTCGAAGGCCCGGCTCACGGCCCGGCAGGCCACCGTCATGCCGTGCATGACGAGGGTCGCGGGGGCGCCCGGGCCGCCCGCCACGACGAGGTGGAGGTCCGCCGGGTCCCCCACCGCGGGGACGAAGAAATCGTCGTCCTCCAAATCCACCGGGAAGGGCCAGCGCCGCGCCCCCGCCTCCCCCCGCCAGATGCCCCCGCGCCTGATATCGCCCAGCCGCCGCCCGCCCCTTTCCATCAGCAATCCGTGGACCTCCGCGCGCCCGAGGCCCGCCCGGGCGAAGACCCCCGCGTGCTGGGGGCTCAGGGCCACCACCATGTCGGCCTGGCGGTAGATGTTGCCGCCCCCCAGGGCGCTCATCATGTCGGCGATGGCGACGAGGAGGCGGTCCGGGTCCTGGCTCGCGTCATCCCAGACGTGGACCGGGCCCTCGCAGGGGATGGCTGAGACGACGTTCTCTTGCGGCCCGTATCCCTTCGAGGCGGCGTAGGACTCCCAGGGGCTCTCGGCCTCGTTCTCGGCGCAGCAGAAGGTGTAGCGCCAGGGCCCCCCGAAGCCGCTCAGGGCCGTCACGCCCGGGACCCCGCCCCCCAGGTTCAGCATGACGAGGCGCAGCGCCCGGCCGATGGTGGCGTTCGCCCGGAAGCCGGGCCCCAGGCAGCCCGTCCCGCCGTGGAGGCCTATCCGCTTGGCGCAGGGGCCGTTCACGAGGACGAAGGGCGCCCCCGCGCTCGTGGTGGCCTGGACGAGGGTGAGGTTGAAGCGCTCCTCCAGCACGCACTCCAGCGCGGCGAGGAGGACGGGCAGGTAGGCAGGCTTGCAGCCCGCCATGACGGCGTGGGCGGCCACGGCGCGCACGGTGGCCTCCTCGTTCGCGGGGGGGACGCTGCCGATCAGCTCGTCCGGAGCGCGCCTCGCGCCCGCGAGCATGGCCGCGATGCGCTCCTCCGTCGGGATGACGACCGGGAGGCCGTCCGACCAGGGCTTCTCGAAGAAGAACTCGAATTCGTCCATGGGGCCGTCATCCGGATCAGAGGACCCTGTAGGGGCGGGGCTCCCGCCTTCGCGAAGCCCGCTTCCACCCTCCGCAGCGGCAGCCCCGCTGCTGCGGAGGACGGGTCAGCGGGCGAAGGGAGGTGCCCCCGCCCTCGCCTGGACGGCCTCGGAGGCGGGCGGCCGCAAGGGCCGCCCCTACATCCCAACCTGGCCTTCTCGGGGGGAGAGAGGACCCACCACCCTCCGCGCAGGGGGCTCAGTTCTTCCGGGCCGAGGCCTCGATGGCCTTCGCCAGGTCCTCGGCCAGGGGGGAGCCGAGCCGGGCGAGCCGCTCCAGGTCGCGCCGGGCGAGGCCGAGGTTCCCCAGCGCGGCGTGGGCGATGCCCCGGTACTCCAGCGCCTCGGCGTAGGAGGGGTTGAGCCGCAGCGCCTCGTCGTAGGCCGCGAGGGACTCCCGCAGCCGGCCCAGGTGGCGGAGGCTGTAGCCCAGGAGGGTCCAGGCGCGGTGGTCGGCCTGGTTCTCCCGGACGGCCTGGCGGAAGAAGGCGGCCGCCCGCTCCCACTCCCCGCTCTGGAGCCTGAGGCGGCCCTGGTCGTAGGCCCCGCCCTGGGCGTCCGGGGCGGGGTGGCGGGCGGGGTCGTAGGCCTGGGCGGGGAGGGCGAGGAAGAGGGAAACCACGAGAGCGAGCGCCGCGGACTTCATCCGGACATCCTCCAGGGGAAAAGGGTCCGGCCCTGCGGTCCATCCGGGAGGGCCGATATCGGGCTTTGTGTTTGTGTGGGACAAGCCGGGTGCAATATAACGCGGGGAGGCGAAGTTTGCATCCGGCCCCCTCATCTTCCAGGAGACTCCCCCGTGCGCATCCACCCCGACCTGCCCGGCCGGAAGGAAGAAGGCCAGGCCGCCCACACCCCCGCCACCGCCAGCTGGGTGGACGGCGAGCGGGCCAGCATCGGCTACCTGCGCATGGCCCCCGGCACCTTCTCCAAGCCCCATTGGCACGACGAGGAGCAGTTCATCTACGTGACCAAGGGCCGCGCCCGGGTGGCGGTCGAGGGCGAGGCGGGGGAGGTGGGTCCCGGCGCCCTCGTCCACTTCCCCCCGAGGGCGGTGCACGAAGTCATGGCGCTGGAGGAGCCGGTCGAGTTCCTCCTCTCCCTCCACCCCGCCCGCTCGGGCGGCCAGGTGAGCGCCTTCGGGGCGGAGGGCGAGAAGGCCAGGAGCGCGCTGCGGGGGTAGGGGACGATTTCCCTCCTTCCGCTTGCCTTGCCGATCAGGTGATTTGACAAGTGACAATTGTCATGCTACATCCGGCGGATGATACGGGGCTTCCGGCACAGGGGGCTGAAGCGCCTCTATGAGAGCGGTGACCGGAGCCGGGTCTCCGCCCAGGACGCGGAGAGAATCCGCCGTATCCTTTTTTTCCTAAGCCGGGCCAGAAACCCGGCGGATATGAATTTGCCCGGATTACGCCTCCATCCGTTCAAGGGAGACATGAAAGGGCATTGGGCCGTTACCGTACGGGCCAACCGGCGCGTCACGTTCAGAATCGATCAGGGCGACGCTTACGACGTGGATCTGATCGACTACCATTGAGAAGGAAGGACCAAAATGCCCATGTACGATCCTCCCCATCCCGGGGAGCTTGTCCGGCATGAGTGTCTGGAGCCCCTCGGCCTCACCGTCACCGAAGGGGCCAAGGCTCTCGGGGTGACCCGGCAGGCCCTGAACAACTTGGTCAACGGCAAGTCCGGCATCTCGCCCGAGATGGCCATCCGGCTCTCGAAGGCCTTCGGGAGCAGCCCCGAGGTGTGGCTCGGCATGCAGATGGATCACGACCTCTGGCAGGCCAAGCAGCGCGCCCGCAAGATCAAGGTCAAGCGGATGGTGGCGTAGGTCTGTAGGGGCGTTCCATGGAACGCCCCTACAAAACGGCATCCCATAAAATCTGTGCGCGTGGGAATCTGATCGGCCCCCCTCAATTCACGATGGGCTGGGCGATGATCCAGAGGCTCAGCACGGTGTAGCCCACCATGAGGGCCAGCATGGGGTACTGGCTCCGCTGGGCCAGGCGGCGGTCGCCGAACGCCTGGAGCGCCACCACGTGGGCGAGGTAGACGGCGAAGATGTGCCCCGCCACGATGGCGGCGAGGGAGACGTTCCAGACCGTCCCCGCGTCCACGGCGCCGATGTCCACCTCGTATTTCGCCCAGCCGAAGAGGTCCCAGCCCCAGCCGAAGGGGTCCGAGGCCAGGGGGAGGATGCGCTGGCCCTGGATGAAGAGGTAGGAGAAGTAGTGGGCCAGGTGGTAGCCGATGGCGATGGGGACGAGGGAGAAGACGAAGCGGCGGATGGCCTCCCCCGCCGGGACGGCGCCCCCGCCCGCCCGGGCCACGAGCCAGCCGAAGCCCGCGTAGGCCAGGAAGAAGAGGGCGGGGGCGGCCAGGAGGGCGAAGGCGTCCGCCGCCTCGAAGGCCGTCCGCGCGTCCATCCAGGCGAAGAGATCGAAGAGGCGCGTCCGCAGGGCCTGCCACTGGGCGGTCTCGGTGAAGCCGTCGAAGGAGACGGTGGCGAGGACGGCGATCACCAGGGCCACGGCGGAGGGGTGGGGCGCCTCCTCCGCGAGCAGGCCCACGGCGGGCGGGCGCAGGTTCCACTCCGGGCGGCCCCCCGGCCCCGTGCGGGCCTCGGTCACCCCGAAGCGCCCCATGAGGCCGAACACCACCGAGAAGGCCTCCCCGCGCGCCAGCCAGGCCTCCCGGCCGAAGAGCGCCATCCCCCACCAGGTGATCAAGGAGTAGATCGAGGCCGCGAAGGCGAGGTTCGCGGGGATGTAGTTGTTGCGCCAGCCGATCTCGGCCCAGGCGAACCAGAGGAAGAGCGCCACGGCGGGCCACGCCCCCACCCAGGCGGGCAGCGGCAGATCGAGGGAGAGGGATCGCCCGGGCCGCAGGCGCCCGTGGAGGGCCTCGGCCCAGGCGAAGAGGTTGCCCCAGGGGTTGAGGAGGGCCCAGGCGCCCCCGAAGAGGGAGCACGCATAGGCCATGCCCACCCACCAGACGATCCACACCATGGTGACGATGAGGTTGCGCAGGGGATTCTGCTCCCCGAAGAAGCCCGCGGCGATCGAGAGAAGGAACACCCCCGCCGAGAGGAGCTTCACCGCCAGGACCACCCCCGGATGGGCGATGAGGCGGAAGAGCCCGAGCCTCAGCAGGTTGAAGCGGGGGTAGGCGAAGTGCCCCCCGCCGCTCCGGACGAAGAGCCCCATCACGGCGAAGGAGAGCACCACGGCCGAGCCCGCCCCCAGGAGGAACATGTTCAGGGGGATGGGCAGGTCGTAGCGCTTCTCGAAGCCGTGGGCGAGGGCCGCCGCCGGGCTCCCCAGGAGGAGGGCCGCCGCGCCCAGCCAAGTCCGCAAGGCCCGCCCCATCGCTCCCTCCTTGGCGGGCGTCAACGCGGGTGCACCTCCAGGTAGAGCAGGGTGCCCTCGGCGCCGTGGCCGTGGCCGCCGCCCCCGCCGCCCTCGGCGTGCGCCTCGACCGGGAACCGGCCCGCCGCCCGGGCCGTGAACACCATCTCGGCCGGGGCGTCCGGCGCGGCTTTCCGCTCGACCTTGTAGCCGTGCAGGTGGAGCTCCATCTCCTTGTCCACGCGGAAGCGCAGGCGCACGGTGTCGCCCTGCTTGACGCGCAGGACCTTGGGGCCCGAGGCCAGCTTCCCTCCCTTGATCTGGAACTCGGTGAAGGGACCCTGCCCGGCGGGGGCGGGCGCCTGCTGCACCTGGGCCGGGGCCGCCGCCCACGTTACAGGCGCCAGGCATAGACCTCCGCACAGGAGAGCGGTGGGGATGATCCGTCTCATGGATGCTTTTCCTCCCTGCCGCCGCAGGGGGAGCGGCGGACTGTCCGGCCGGAAACTCCGTTTGGGCCCGCGTCAGGACGAAGCGGGCCGGGGGGGCGCCCGGCTGGCCGGGGAGGAAGGATCGGACCGCGCGTGGAAGGAGAACGCCGGCGGGGCGGACGCCCCGGTGAATTCCAGGGGAGCGCCCGGCGGGGCGGGGGCGGGGAGCTCCCCGGCCTTGCATGCGAGGGCGCCTTCGAGGACGCAGGAGGCATCCGCCCTCGGGGCAAAGGGGTGGCCGCGATGCCGATCTTCCCGGGAATGTTGATGGGCTTCCCCGCCGTGACGGCGATCGCGGGAATGCGCGGCGCGGGGGGAGGGGAGGAGATCGGCCAGCCGCTCCCCGGCGTGGTGGACCTGGTGGGGGGCGGCCGAGGCGAGGACCGCCAGGTAGACGGCCGCGAGGACGGCGCCTCCCCCTGCGCGCAATATGGCCCGGCCCATGCGGCTTCCCTCCTGCCCGATCGCGTGGGGGGATTCTACCCCGGCCCGGGGCCGGCCGCACCCTCGTCCGGAGGGCTCCGGCATCGAGACGCATGGAAAACGCCAGGATGGAGGCAGGTCTTTTATTATGATAGGATGCCTTTTCCCCAACCTGCCATCCGCGGAAACCCAAACGGGGAGGAAGCGCGCATGAGGAATCCGGTTCTGGTGCGGTTTGTGCCCGCTCTATTGGCTGTGCCCCTGGCGTTCGCGTCCGCCGCGCAGGCCCAGGTGAAGCTGCGCGACGGGACCGTGCTGCCGGAGAAGCCGCTCTACATCGAGACCGCCCCCGCCGCCGCCGGCCAGGCGGCCGCCCTGCTCAAGAAGCAGAGCGCCGACAACAAGAAGGAGAAGGGCAACCTCCGCTCCGAGGCGCTCCAGCGGGTCGGCCAGAAGAACCACTTCGTCCTCCTGGAGGCCTGGGCCGACAAGGACGCCCGGAACGACCACGCGAAGGCGGCGCACACGGTGGCCTTCCGCAAGGCGCTCCAGCCGCTCCTCTACAATCCCTACGACGAGCGGCCGCACGCGGGCCTCGTCCACGGCGATCCCATGAAGGTGGCCAAGGGGGCGGGCGCCACCCTCTACGTCGTGACGCACGTCGACATCATCCCGCCCGAGCAGTTCCCCCCCTGCAAGCGCCAGGTCAACGAGAAGGGGCCCTGCGGCAACAGGCTGGTGGAGCAGCTCGCCGCCGCCAGCCGCAAGCACAAGGGCAACCTGCGCTTCGACGCGCTCACCCAGACCAACCGCCCCAACCACATGACGGTCGTCGAGATGTGGGCCGCGGACAAGGACCAGGAGGCCCACCAGGTGACCGCCGACGTGAAGAATTTCCGCGACGCCCTCTCCGGCCTCGTCCCCGGCAGCGGCGTCGCCGGCGATCCGCTCTTCCTGCTGAACCCGCTCACCGGGAGCCTGTACGACGAGCGGCTGTACAAGCTGATCGACTAGCCTCGAGCCGGACCGAAGACGCGCAGGGAGGAGGAAGCCCCCGGGCTTCCTCCTCTTTTTTAAAGGGATGAATGCTGGCGTTGCGCGCGGCGGGCGGCGCGGAGCCGCCCCGCCCTACGGCGCGAGGGCGCTCCCGGCGGGAAGGCAGGCGCCGAAGGAGAGGACGACGCCGTCCTTCTCGCTCACGGCCTCGGAGTACTCGCTCCCGTCGTTCACGGCCCTGAGGAAGGTCCCGCCGTCCTTCAGATCGATCAGGGTGAACATCCCGCTCACGCGGTGGGTCATCGGGCGGGTCTCGCAGCCCTTGCGGTCGCAGCGCCGGTAGGCGCCCCGGGGGAAGTCGAGCGCCACCCAGGCCCGGTCCCGCTCGTCGGCGCAGCCCGCCCGCCCGCAGGCCAGCTTGCGCGCCGGCTCGCAGCGCCAGACCGGGGCGCGGCTGGCCAGCCCCTTGCCGTAGAGGAGGAGGGCGTCCCCGTAGGCGCGCTCGGGCTCGAGGTCGATCCCGTCCGCCGCCGCGGGGGAGGCCAGGAGGAGCGCCGCCAGGAAAACCAAGGAGCCCATCCCGGGGAGCCGCAAGCCGTCCGCCGTCCCGCGCATGGTGGGTCCCCCCTGCCGCGCCCTCACAGCGCCTTCAGGACTTCGCTGGAGTGGCCCTCGACCTTCACGTTCTCGAACACCTTGGCGACCCGCCCCTTCTCGTCGATGATGTAGGTGGTGCGGTAGACCCCCATGAAGCTGCGGCCGTAGAGGGTCTTCTGGCCGTAGGCGCCGTACTTCGCGGCCACCTTGCCGTCCGGGTCCGAGAGGAGGGGGAAGCGGAGGGAGAGCTTCTCGCAGAAGCTCAGGTGGCTCGCGGCGCCGTCGGGGCTGACGCCGAGGACGACGGCGCCCTTCTCCTCGATCTTCTTGAGGGCCTTGTTGAACTCCTGCGCCTCGACGGTGCAGCCGGGGGTGTTGTCCTTGGGGTAGAAATAGAGGACCACCCTCTGCCCCCGGTACTGGGAGAGCCGGTGGAATTTCTCCTTCCCGTCGAGGAGCTTGAAGTCGGGGGCCGCGCTGCCTTCCTTGAGGGCCATTCTTCTCCCCCCTCCCCTGCGCGCCGGGAGCCGCCGGGCGGCCTGAGACGAGCTGGCGTGCCTATTATCGTGCCACAGGGAGGGAGCTTCCTCAAGGGGCGGGGAGGCCCCCGGGGCTAGAGGCCCCAGTCGCGGGCGTAGCGGAAGTCCCGGTCGATGGTGCGGTGGGAGACCTTGGCGATGAGGGGGAGCCTCCGCTTGTACTGGCTCCGCTGGACGAGGCGCTGGAGGCCGTCCACCAGCCCGGCGGGGAAGCCGGCCCCGATCAGGTCCTCCCGCCCCCAGCGGCAGTCGAACATCCGGTAGAGGACGGCGTCGGCCTCGGCGTAGGTGTAGCCCAGCTCCTGCTCGTCCGTCTGGCCGGTCCAGAGGTCGGCCGTGGGCGCCTTCTCCACCACCCCCCGGGGGACGCCGATCCAGGCCGAGAGCTGGCGGATCTGGGTCTTGTAGAGGTCCCCGATGGGGTTCACGGCGCTCGCCATGTCCCCGTAGAGGGTGCCGTAGCCGAGCATGAGCTCGGTCTTGTTGGAGGTCCCCACCACGAGGGCCCCCAGGAGGGCCGAGTGGTCGTAGAGGATGGTCATGCGCTCGCGGGCCATCTTGTTGCCCCGGCGCAGGCGGTCGGCGTCCGGGAAGCGCTCGAAGTAGGCGTCGATCTGGGCGCTGATCTCGACCACCCGGACCTGGATGCCGCTCGCCCCGGCCACCGCGCGGGCGTCGGCCTCGCTCTGGGGGCTGGAGGTGCGGTAGGGCATGATGACCCCGGTGACGTTCCCGGGGCCCATGGCCCGGGCGGCGAGGAAGGCCGAGAGGGAGCTGTCGACCCCCCCCGAGAGGCCCAGGACGAGCTTCTTCACCCCGACCTTGGTCACCTCGTCGCGGACGAAGCCCGCGAGGAGGTCCACCGTCAGGCGCTCCTCCAGCTCCAGCTCGGCCAGGGCCTCGCTCACCGGATCCCGGGGCTGACTTCTGCCGCCGCGGCCCACGTGGTAACCTCCCTCCCTCGCATCATGCAGGGTGCCGCCCTCTCCTGGCAACGGCGCCGGGCCGGGCGCGGCGGGCTGCCCGGGGCCGATCTCAGGAGGAGGAGCATGGCGGTCGTCGGCACGTTCCATCACGTCCACATGATCAGCAAGGACCCCGAGGCGGTGGCGGCCTGGTTCGCCCGCTGGCTCGGGGCCGAGGTGGTCCAGGTGCAGCACCCCTCCCAGGCGCGGAACCTCGTGATGCGGGTGGGGGAGGCCGTCTTCAGCGCCCGCACCCCCCGGCCCGCGGACGGGCTGGGCCCCTCGGACGGCCCCCGTCCCAAGGGCTACGGCATCCACCACGTCTGCCTGGTGGTGGACGACCTGAAGGGCCTCCTCGCCGAGATGCGCAAGGGCGGGGTGAACGTCCTCCAGGAGATGCCCACCCACGTGAGCGGGCACTTCGCCGCCTTCGTCGAGGGCCCCGAGCAGATGCCCATCGAGCTCATCCAGGCCTGAGGCGGGGGCCCCCGGCGGGCCGCTCCCCGGCACCCGGGGAAGGGCCGTTGTGCTAAAATGGCGGCATCACATCAGGGACCGAAGGAAGCGCCGGGCCGGCTCTTTTGAGGAGGTTCATCCATGCGAATTCTTGCTGTCTTGTTGATCGCGCTCGCCCTGGGCGGGGGCGGGGCCCAGGCGTCCGCCGCGCCCCTGGAGAAGGTCACCATCGTCCTGCCCAGCGAGACGCCCACCATGCACCCCCTGACGGAGTCCAACTTCATCGGGACGATCACCTGGCGGTGGGCCTACGACACCCTCGTCTCCGCCGAGACGGGGAGCGGGAAGATCGCCCCCTGGCTCGCCGTGAAGTGGGAGAAGCTCGGCCCCGCGGAGACGAAGTTCTGGCTCCGCAAGGACGCCAAGTTCGGCGACGGCACGCCGGTCACCGCCGCGGCGGTCAAGTATTCCTTCGACACCATCGTGGCCCCCGAAACCAAGAGCCGGCAGGCCGCCTATTTCAGGGACTACAAGGGCATCGAGGTCCTCGACGACCACACCTTCATCTGGCGCAGCAAGGGGCCCGACAACGGGCTGATGACCCGGATCTCCACCTGGGGGCTCATCGTCAACCCCAAGACGAAGGGGAAGGAGCTGGCCATCTTCGCGCAGACCAGCCACGGCTCGGGCCCCTACGTCCTCAAGACCTGGGAGAAGGCCAACCGGATGGTCTTCGAGGCCAACCCCGGCTGGTGGGGCAAGGCGAAGCACCCCGACATGCCGAAGACCGTCATCCTCCGCCGCATCGTGGAGCCGACCACCCGCGTCAAGGCCCTGCTCGCGGGCGAGGTGGACATCATGTCGGGCGTTCCGCCCCACCTGATCGAGCAGGTCCGGGCCAACCCCAAGAAGGCGGTGGCCGCCGTCCCCGGCATCCGCCTCATGTACCTCAACTACAGCCACGGCATCGGCCCCCTGGCCGACCGGAACGTGATGCTGGCCATCAACCACGCCGTCGACTTCGAGAAGATCCGCAAGACCATCCTGGGCGGGCTGGCCGAGCCCATGGGCCAGCTCTACCATCCCTGGACCTACGCGGGCTACGACCCGAAGAGGAAGTGGTACCCCTACGACCCGGAGAAGGCGAAGGCCCTGATGAAGGCCTCGAAGTTCCCCCAGGGCTTCAAGGTCACCGTCTACACGGCCATCGGGCGCTACCCGGGGGACAAGGAGACCTGCGAGGCCATCCCCGGCATGCTGAAGCCGATCGGCATCGACGCCACCTGCAAGCCCATGAACTATCCCTTGTACACCAAGCTCCGCCGGGCCTACATCGACGACAAGACGAAGGACACGTACAAGAAGCGGGAGCCCGCCCTCTTCTACCAGGGCTACGGAAACTCCGCGAGCGACCCGGCCCTCATCATGCGGGCCTTCGTGGGCTGCAAGGGCGCCTGGAGCTACTACTGCGACAAGGAGCTGGACGCGGTGATCGACAAGGCGGCCCGGCTCTCCGACGAGAAGGCGCAGGACGCCGCCTTCGGCAAGATCACGGACACCTTCAAGGAGCGGGTGCTCATCACCCCCTTCTTCCGCATCCACGACGTCTACGCCTACGACAAGCGCCTGAACTTCACCGCGCGCCACGACGAGAAGATCTACCCCTGGGAGATCACCGCGAAGTAGCCGGCCCCGCCGGAGGCCCCGCCCGGGGCCTCCGGCGGGCGAGGAGCCGCCCATGCCCCGCGTCGGAAACCTCCGGGACCTCGCCTGGACCTACGACCCCTCGGGCGCGGCCGCCTCGCCCAAGCTCATCGGCACCCCCTACCTCGAAGTCCGCTGCCTCATCCTCAAGCCCGGCCAGTACCCGCCCTGCCACAGCCACCACGGGGAGATGGACGAGGGCTTCCTCATCCTGGCGGGCCGCGGGCTCATGCAGTTCGACGGGGAGGCCTTCGAGGTCCGGGAGGGCAGCGTGGTGCTGGGCAAGCGGGGCGGCTTCCACAGCATGAAGAACGTGGGGACGGAGGACCTCGTCGAGTTCAACTGCCGGGGCGGCCGGATGCCCTCCGGCTTCGTCCGTCCCGCGGACAAGAGCATCCCCGACGACCCCGAGCTCGTGCGGGAGCGGGCGGCGGACCCCTCCCGCTGCGTCCGGGGCACGGTGGACGGCCTCATGGCCGCCTTCGACCTCGCCACCGCCAGCAAGAGCGGCCTCCCCAAGGCCGTCGCCACCCCCTACCTGGAGGTCCGCATCGCCTCCTTCGCCCCGGGCGACCGGCCTCCGCTCCACCGCCACCAGAAGGAGCTGGACGAGGCCACCCTCGTCCTCAAGGGCCGGGTCGCCTACGAGGTGGACGGCGACCGGGTGGAGGGCGGCCCCGGGGACCTCCTCCACGTGCCCGGCGGCGCCTGGCACTACCTCGAGAACGCCGGGGGCGGGGAGGCCCAGATCTACAACGTGCTCGGGGGAGAGCTGCCGGTCCGCACCGAGTGGAGGTAGTGGCGTATTGACTTCGGCGAGCCCGGTCGAGCCGCAATACGCCCCTGCGCATCGCGCGGATGAATCGCGTTGTGAGGTTGCACGCCTAGCCGGAGAGCCCATGCCCGTCGTCGGCGGCTACCACCACGTCCACCTCATCAGCGCCGACCCCGAGGGGGCGGCCCGGTGGCTGGAGCGCTTCCTCGGGGCGAGGGTGGAGGGCCGGGAGGAGGCCCGGGGGGCGCGCAACGTCATCCTCCGGATCGGGGAGGCCGCCCTGAGCGTGCGGACGCAGCGCCCCGAGGACAACCTCGCCCCCTCGGACGGCCGCACCCGCCCCGGCCTCGACCACGTCTGCTTCCTCGTGGACGGCCTGGCCGGGATGCTCGGCGACATGAAGCGCGGCGGCGTGACGGTCGAGCTCGAAATCCCCGGCCCCGCGGGCGGCAGCGCCGCCGCCTTCGTGCGGGGGCCCGAGAACGTCCTCTTCGAGCTCATCCAGGCAAAATAAGGAGGGGGCGCCCCATGCGCATCCGCGGCGGCTACCACCACGTCCACCTCACCAGCCCGGACCCCGCGGCCGCGGCCTCGTGGTACGTGAGGTTCCTGGGGGCGGAGATCGTCTCCGACGCGGACCTGCGCGGCGCCCGGAACGTGCGCCTCAAGGCGGGGGAGGCGCTCCTCAACATCCGCGCCTCCCGCGCCGGGGAGCGCCACGCGCCCGCGCCGGCCAACGCCCACTACGGCTTCAACCACATCTGCCTGGCGGTGGACGACCTGGACGAGGCGCTGCGGGACGCGGAGGCCAAGCGGGCCGTCATCGCCGAGCCCCTCTTCACCCTCTCCTCGGGCCGGGGCTTTTTCCTCGAGGGGCCGGACGGCGTGCTGGTCGAGATCTTCGAGCCCAAGAAGGGCTGAGGCGCCCTCTCAGCTCTCCCCCCGGCCCTCCCGCACGAACACCCCCTCGATCGCCCCGCTGAACCAGCGGAAGGGGGCCGTGCGCCGCAGCCAGCCGTCCAGCGCAAGCCAGGCGCCCGGGCGGGCGAGGATGGGCCGCCGCAGCGGCCCCGGGAGGACGCTCAGGTTCTTCGGGAGGGCGTTCCAGTACCACATCTCCCGGGCCCGGAAGCCGTGCTCCCCCAGCAGCGCCCGGGCCCCCTTCATGGTGTAGAGCCGCTCGTGGAAGGCCACGCCGAAGACCCTCCGCGCCAGGAACTCCGACCAGCTCCAGCGGTTGGGGAGCATCATCAGCACGAGCCTCCCGCCCGGCCGGAGCACCCGGGCGAGCTCGGCCAGGGAGCCCCGCTCGTCCTCCACGTGCTCCAAGACCCCGCAGGCGAGGACCGCGTCGAAGGCGGCGTCCCCGAAGGGGAGCCGCACGGGCTCCTTCCCCCACACCACGTCGAGCCCCCCCTCCCGCAGGAAGAGGTTCCAGGGCGAGGGGGCCCCGGGCTCGATGGTGTAGGAGACGACCTCGAAGCCCCGGTTGCGGAGGAGGCGGGACATCTGCCCGAAGCCGCAGCCCCAGTCGAGGAGCCTCCCCCGCTCCGGGCAGAGGCGGGCGGCGAGGTCCGCCTTCCGGCGGTAGACCTCCCGGCCCAGGGGGGTGGCGAGGTGGAGGAGGGTCCCGCACCCCTGGGCGATGGCGCGCTCGACCGCCCGGGCGAGGGGCCGCAGCTCCTCCGGCTCGGCGCCGCGCTCAGGCGCGGTGGGATGGTCCGTCCCCATGGCTCTCCTCGTCCGCGCGCCCGCGCGCACTCCTCCCCCTTGAGGGGGGAGCATTCTTGCCCGGATCGCGGGTGAAGCCAAGGCCGGGAGGGAGAGGGGAAAGCACTCTGGCGGTGAAATCCCGCGGCGCTGTTCATGCGGGGGAGGGGGGAGAACCGTCACCCGGGTGCCCGGCTCCGCAGCGCCGCGAAACTCAGAAGCGATCGCCCCGCCGGTAACCCGTCGGGTTTCACCCCTAGCGGGAGCCCAGCATCTCCTCCAGGATCTGGAAGAGCCGGGTCAGGTCCACGGGCTTGAACAGGACTTCCACGGCGCCCAGGGCCTCCGCCTGGGCGAGCACCTCGGGGCTGCGCCGGGCGGTGAGGAGGATGACGGGCGCCCTGGCCTCCTCCTTGCGGAGGGCCCGCAGGGTGTCGATGCCGTCCACCTGGGGCATCCGGAGGTCGAGGAGGATCAAGTCCGGCGCTTTCTTCCGGATCTCCTCGACCGCTTCCCGCCCGTTCGCCGCGCGGGCCGTCTCGTGACCGAGCCGGAGCATCTCCTCGATGACGAACTCCTGGAAGAGCAGATCGTCGTCCACCACCAGGATGCGCCCCACCCTAGCCCTCCGGGATGGGGAAGCGGACGACGAGGACCGCGCCCTTCCCCGGCGGGCTCTCGGCCCAGAGCCTTCCCTCGTGGGCCTCCGCGATCTGGCGGGAGACCGGGAGCCCCAGGCCCGTGCCCTGGTCCTCGGGCTTGGTGGTGAAGAAGGGGTCGAAGATTTTGGGCATGACCGCGGGAGGGATGCCCGTCCCCGTGTCCTCGAAGCGGCCCTCCCACCAGCGCCTCCCCTCCGCCTCGGCGACGGCGGTCCGGACGGTGAGGGTGCCGCCGCCCGGCATGGCGTCCACGGCGTTCGAGATGAGGTTGAGGAAGATCTGCATGAAGCGGTTCCGGTCGCCCAGCACCTGCGACTCGCCGTCCCCGAACGCCCGCTCCACCCGGACGCTGGCCAGCCGGAGCTTGTGGGCCAGGAGCTGGAGGCAGTCGTCCGCCACCCGGGTGGGAGAGACCGGCTCGTTCCGGGGCGCGTCGTCGCGCGAGAAGCGGCGGAGCCCCCCGCAGATGTCCGTGATCCGCTGGACGCTCGCCCACATGACCTCCCCGGACTTGTGCTCCGGGCTCTCCTCCGGGTGATCCCGGATGAGCCGCTGGGCGTGGAGCCCGATGATGTTCGCCGGGTTCAGGATCTCGTGGGCCGCCCCCGCCGTGAGGACCCCCAGGGTGGAGAGCTTCTCGGCGCGGAAGACCAGCTCCTGCTTGCGGTGGTTCTCCCTCGCCGCGCCCTCGAGCGCCTCGGCCATCTCGTCGAAGGCCCGGGCCAGCCCGTTCAGCTCCGCCCCCTCGTGGGGGAGGCCGGTGCGCGCCTTCAAGTCCCCCTCCGCCATGCGGCGGGCGCTGAGGAGGAGGCCCTCGACTGGCTCCTGGATGAACCACCTGCCCCCGGCCCAGGCGGCCGCGAACGCGAAGGCGGCGATGAGGCCCAGGGCCAGGAGGCTGCGGACGAACACCCGGTCCGCCTCCTCCAGCGCCGTGTGCAGCGGAATGTCCACCAGGGCGTAGATCGCCCCCAGCTGCTCCCCCAGCGGCACGAGGGCGGTGAGCCATCGGGCCCCATCCCTGCCCATCCGATCGGCGACGGTCATCTTCTCCGCCGCCATCCTCCGGATGAGGGGGGCGTGGGCGAGCAACCCCCCGGCCTGGCCGCCGGGCAGCCGCGCCAGGATCCTTCCCTCCTGATCGATCAGGGTGAAGCGTCCGCCCGGGGGGAGGAGCGCCCGGTCCACCGCTCCCGCCAGCCAGGCGAGGTCCAGCGCCGCGAACACCACCCCCTGGATGGCCGCCGAGCCGCCGTAATACGCATGGCCGAAATTGATCGAGGCCTTCCGGGTGATGGTCCCGACCTGATACCCCCCCGTGGCGAACCCTCCCGCCGCCATGGCCCGGCGGAAGTACTCCCGGAAGGAAGCATCCACCGGGCTCTCCATCGGGAGGCCGCTGCACCAGATGAAGCCGTCCGTCCCGACCACGCCGAAGTTGAGGTAACGGGGGAACTGCCTGATCAGGTCCGCGAAAAGAGCGGAACAGGCCGCCCGGTCCCTTCCCTGCACCTCGGGGAGCCGGGCGAGGGCGCTCAGGAGAAGGCGGGTCTGGAAGATCGCGTCCTCGTGCCCGCCGGAGACGGCCCGGGCGAGGGAGAGCGCGCGCTCCTTGGCATCCAGGACTTCGGCGCGGCGGTGCTTGAGACCCGTGTAGAGGATGACGAACAAGGCGGGGACGACGGCTGCCCCCACGAGCAGCAAGAGGCGGGACCGAAGGCTGATCCGCGAAACGCGCCGCGCCATTCCGCCCTCCCGCGCCCGCAACCCGCAGTTGTCCAGGGGTGCCGAGGCGCCTACATGAAACCCATCATCCAGGGTGCGCCGCTCCACCCCCCCTATCCGGGCGCTCTCCCGCACCGTAAGGACGCGGGCCGCCTCTATTTGGCATGGCAGTCTCGCCCTGAAAGATAGGCTGCGCCTATCCGTTAAAATGTGACCCAGGTCACACAAATTGTAAAAAGTTGAATGCATATCAATTACCACATATATAAATCAATGCTACGGATAAATCAAGCGGTGCCGGGCAAGAATCGCCTCCCCCTCCCCCCCAGGGGAGCGGGCCTCCCGAAGGAGGCGCCGGGGAGGCCTTGCCGGGGGGCGCCCCGGGAGCGAAAATCCGGTTTTCTCTCCCGAGGGAGGCCCTGCCATGCGCATCGAGACCCTGGCCGTGCGGGCGGGCCGCCGGCCCGACCCGGCGACGGGGGCGGTCGCCCCGCCCATCGTCCTCTCCACCACTTTCGAGCGCGCCGGGGACGGGAGCTACCCCGGAGGCTACGTCTACTCGCGCACCGGGAACCCTAACCGCGGCGCCCTGGAGAGCTGCCTCGCCGCCCTGGAGGGTGGGGAGGCCGCGGCCGCCCTCGCCTCGGGCCAGGCGGCGGCCCTCGCCGTGTTCCTCTCCCTGGCGCCGGGGGACCACGTCCTCCTGCCCGAGGACGCCTACCACGGCACCGCCCGCCTCGCCCGGGAGATCCTCGTCCCCTGGGGACTCGAGGCCACCTTCGCCGACCTGACCGACCTCGGCGCGGCCGAGCGGAGCCTGCGGCCCAACACCCGCCTCATCTGGGCCGAGACGCCCTCGAACCCTCTCCTCAAGGTGACCGACCTGGCGGGCCTCGCCGGGATCGCGAAGGGGGCGGGCGCGCGGCTCGCCTGCGACAACACCTGGGCCACCCCCATCCTCCAGCGCCCGCTCGCGCTGGGGGCGGACCTCGCCGTCCACGCCGCCACCAAGTACATCGGGGGCCACAGCGACCTCACGCTCGGGATTGTCGTGGCGAAGCGGGATGACGCCTTCTTCCAGCGGGTCCGCGCCCGCCAGCACACCTCGGGCGCGGTGCCCTCGCCCTTCGACTGCTGGCTCGCCCTCCGGGGGGCGGAGACCCTGCCCGTGCGCATGCGGGCGCATTCAGAGGGGGCGCAGCGGGTGGCGGAGTTCCTCGCCGCCCACCCCGCCGCCGAGCGGGTGCACTACCCGGGCCTGCCCGGCCATCCGGGCCGCGAGACCGCCATGCGGCAGATGAGCCTGCCGGGGGGGATGGTGTCCTTCGAGGTGGGAGGAGGAGCGGAGCGGGCGCTCGCGGTGGCGGCGGGCTGCCGCCTCTTCACCCAGGCCACCAGCCTGGGCGGCAACGAGAGCCTCATCGAGCACCGGGCCTCGGTGGAGGGCTCCGGGACCCGGACCCCGCCGGGCCTCCTCCGGCTGTCCGTCGGGCTCGAACACCCCGACGACCTGATCGAGGATTTGAAGCAGGCGCTGGGCTGAGGGAGGGCTAGTCCCTCCCGCTGCTCCCGATGCGGCGGAGCTCCCGCAGGACGAGGTGGAGGTTCTCGTCCCTGAGCGTGGGGGAGATGACCCGGGAGCGGCGCACCTCGGCGGTGTCCACTTCGCCGACGGCCAGGCGCGGCTTGCCCAGGGGGGCGGCGGCCAGCGCCTCCCCCGAGGGGCCGACGATCTCCGAGCCCCCCCAGAAGTGGATGCCGTCCTCGTAGCCCACCCGGTTCGAGAAGAGGACGAACTGGTTGAAGGCCGCCGCGTAGGCGCGGTTCAAGGACTGCCAGGTGCGCTGGATGGAGAGGGAGGGGCCCCGCCCGGGCGCCGCGCCCGGGGCCTTCCTCCGCCGGTGGGGGCCCCGCGCCGGGCTGGCCGAGGGGATGAAGAGGAAGTCCGCCCCGTCCTGGGCGGCGACGTAGGCGAGGCTCGGGTGCCAGGCGTCCTCGCAGACGAGGATGGCGGCCCGCCCGAAGCGGGTGTCGAAGGCCCGCACCTGGCTGCCCGCGCCGACGTAGCGGTGCTCGTCGAAGAGCCCGTAGGTCGGGAGATAAATCTTGCGGTGGAGGTGGACGAGCCTCCCGCCCTCGAAGTAGGCCCCCGCGTTGTAGAAGGTGTGGCGCGGAGACTCCTCGACGAAGCCCACCACGAGCGCGACGTCCTTGCTGAGGGCGGCCACGCGCTTCACGAGCTCGCCCCCGGTGCGCTCGGCCACGTCGGGCACCATGTCCTTGAGGAAGTAGCCGGTGAGCGAGAGCTCGGGGAAGACGAGCAGCTCCGCCCCCTTGCGCTCCGCCTGGCGGACGGACCGCTCGAAGATCCGGAAGTTCGCCTCGACGTTGCCGAGGGTCGGGCCGATCTGGGCCAAGGCGGCCAGGAACTTCATGCGCGCTCCCCGCTGGAAGGAAGCCGCTCGCGCGGCGGAAAGGCCGATCTCTAGCACAGATGGGGGCGGGAATGAAAGCCCTCCAAGCGCCCTGATTGCCAGGGGAGATGATAATAGATAAATTTCCACCAACGGAGGGTGGACATGCTTTTCTTTATCGATGAAAGCCTTTCAAGTGATGGCCCCGAAGGTGCACCGTACAACGTGCTCTGCGGTGTGGCCGTCAAAGAACTGCAATTATGGAACCTAATACAGGCGATTCGGTCTGCCGAAAAAGAATACTTCGGGATGCCCCTCAAGAGTGCCTCCGATGAGTTCAAGGGAAAGAAACTTCTCAAACGGAAGACATTCAGGCTGGCCAGGTCCGCAGATCCGATTCCCCAGGATGAACGACTGCGGCTTGTCGTTTCGTTTCTGGAAAAAGGACAGCGGAAAGAAAGCGGAGGCACTCGGATGGAGTTCGCCGCCTACGGCCAAGCGAAAATCGCTTTCGTCCACAAAGTACTTTATATCTGCCAAGCTCACCAAGTCGTCACATTTGCCTCCATCGTTGCCAGGAACGCAAAGACTCCCGCAGGAGACTTCCTGCGAAAGGATTACGCCTATCTATTTGAAAGATTCTTCTACTTTCTTGAGTTGCAACATCAGGACGAACGCGGGCTGGTCGTGTTTGACGAATTCGAAAAGACCCAATGCAAAATTCTCGGCGACCAAATGAATCGCTACTTCTCCCAGACCATCACTGGCCGGGCGAGGAGTTCTCGCATCATTCCAGAACCATTTTTCGTCATGTCCGATCTGACTACAGCGACTCAAATCGCCGATATCTGCGCTTACTGCATCAACTGGGGATGGCGGATTCCTGGCATGATCGAGCCAACTCGCACCGAACTCGAACCATTTGGCAGAAGAGTACAAGAGCTACGATTTTTCGCGCGCCGTTACTCCGAAGCGGATGGCCGAGAATGGCCCGTCTTTGGATTTCGCTACATTGACGACTTACGGCCTAGACTTGAGAGAGCCCAAGATTTCTTCGAGGATTACAAGAGTACAGGTCAGCAGGGGGAATTGCCCCTAGAAGAAGAAAAAGGCTAAGGCAGGCCTTTCGGCACCACCAAAGCCTCCATCTCTTATATATAATAAATGCAATGCTTTTTCAATATTTTTTCGCGCGGGTGCACATTTTTTCTCACTGGTGCACATTTTTCGCCGCTGGCACACTTTTTTACCTACACCAGTGTCGTGTCGCTGCTATAAACCATGCAATTTTCGCTTAGCCTACCCCGCCCCCCGCGCGCAGCGGAAGCCCACCCCCCCGTGCTTCTGGGCGGGGGGGACGCGCCAGCGGCGGAAGGCCTGAAGCTTATCCTCCCCGTCCCGCCACCCGCCCCCCCGCACCACGCGCGCGGCGCCGCGTTCTGGCCCCCGGGGGTTCCGCTCCGGGGCCTCGCGGTAGTAGCCGGGGCCGTGGTAGTCCGCTACCCACTCGGCCACGTTCCCCGCCAGGTCCACCGCGCCGTAGGGGCTGGCCCCGCCCGGGAAGGAGCCGGGCGGGAGGGGCCCCGGGTGCGCGCCGCCGAAGTTGGCCCGGCCCTTGGGCGGAGCGGAGCCCCAGGGGTAGCGCCGGCCGTCCGCGCCGCGCGCCGCCTTCTCCCACTCCGCCTCGGTGGGAAGCCGCTTGCCCGCCCAGGCGCAGTAAGCCTCGGCGTCGAACCAGGTGACGAGGGTGACGGGGAGGTCCGCGGTGCCGGGCTGGGGATGCCGGCCCTCCCAGGAGAAGCGGCTCCAGTCCTCTCTTCTGAGGTCCCCCAGCGGCGAGCCGCTCGGGGCGGCCCGCTGGCCGTCCTGGGGGTCCCACGAAGGGGGCCGGCGGCCGGCGGCCTCGAGGAAGCGGGCGTAGGCCCGGTTCGAGACCTCGGCCTGGTCGATGTAGAAGGCGTCCAGGTGGATGGAGCGGGCGGGGGCGTCGTCTTTCTCCGGCGGGGTGGGCACCCCAAGCGGCTCGCCGCTTGGGGACCTCGGGGTGGGCGCGGGCGCCCCCCGCAGGAAGGCGCCCGCCGGGACGAGGACCATCGGGGCCTCGTCCCGGATCGTCCCGGCCGGGGCCGCGGGCAGGGAGGGCTCGCGGCGGCCCGCGCCGGGGCTCCCAAAAATCGGGGATTTCAGGGGCGCCGCGCCGCAGCCGGCGGCCAGCAGCGCCAGGGCCAGCGCGCCCCACGCCCCCGCGCTCATTCGAAGTCCTTGGGCTTCACGTCGTCGAACTTGAAGGGGGGGAGGTCCGACTTGGGCGGCGCGGGGGGCGGGGGGCGGCGGCGCACCCATCTGTAGAACACGGCTCCCGCGATGAAGAAAAGGGAGAGGACGACCGCCCCGCCCAGGTCCCGGACGTAATAGAGATAGGCGAAGGCGGCCCAGAAGACGAAACCCGCGCAGACGGCGAGCGCCGGGCGGCGTCCCATCGCCGCCGCCTCAGGGCTTGGCCGGGGGGAGGGGGGCCAGCGCCTGCTCGACCATGTCGCGTATCGCCGCCTCGAAGCGGTCTCTCCCGCCGAACGTGTAGCCGGAGTAGGTGGCCTTGGCGGTCCACAGGACCTTCCGCGTCTTGAGGTCGATCCAAGCGAGGCTGAGCTGCGCGCGCAGCGGCTCCAGCTGGAGAACCTCGAGGGAGCCCGCGACGGCCGCCGCCTCGGTGAAGAGCCGGGAGGCCCTTTCGATGGCCTCGGGGTCCAGCGGCGCGCGGGCCAGAAGGCCGGCCTTGGTGAGCTCCTCGAGCGTGACGTGGAAGTCGCGCACCGAATAGCCCTTGGCGAGAAGAACCTGGGAGATGATTTCCATGTTGGAGCGGGTGTCGTCTCCCTCGATCTTGAGCACCACGATCGAGGGAGTCCTCTCCAGGGCCAGCCTTTGGAACTCGGCGCTGCCCCGGGGGGGCTGATGGACGACCCCCACGTCGCGGCCGCTGAACGCCTCCCGCGGGGAGAAGGAGGAGCACCCTCCCAGGGCGGCCAGGGCGAGGGCTGCGGCGAGGAGGACCGCGGGCGGGCGCAAGAGGGCTCAGCCCTCCTTCGCGGAGGCCGAGGCCAGGCGCTTGGCGGCCTCGCCCTCCGCGCCGGTCATGTGGCAGGCGCCCTCGAAGACGGCGCCTTCCTCGATGTAGATGCTCGGGGTGTGGACCTCGCCCTTCACGTGGCTCCCGGCCCGGATCTCGCACCGCTCCTTGGCCTCGATCCGGCCCTCGACCTTGCCCATGATGATGACCACCCCCGCGCGGATGGTGGCCCGCACCCTGGCGGCCGCGCCGACGATGAAGATGTCCTCGGTCTGCACCTCGCCGTCGAGGACGCCGTCGACGCGCACCGTGCCCTCGAAGGTGATCACCCCCTTGAACTCGGTGCCCTCGCCGAGAAAGGCGCGGATGGTCTTCTCGTAGTTCTTCGAGCTCCGGGTCATCCACCAGCCTCCTGCGCCCATGGGATCCCCCTCCGCCGCGGCGGCGCGGCTCAGGCGAGCCGCTCGGCCAGCCCCTCGAGGATCTCGGGCGAGTAGTATTCGATGATGATCCGGCCCTGCCTCTCGTCGCCCTGGATCGTCACCTTCGTCCCGAGCGAGGCGCGGAGCCGGGAGGCGACGTCGCGGAGGAAGACCGCCTGCGGGCCGTCCGGCCCCTCGCCGGCCGCGGGGCGCGCGTATTGTGCCCTCGCGGCGGGAAGCCCCGCAAGGGCCTTGCGGACGCGCCCCTCGAGCTGGCGCACCGAGAGGCTTCTCTTGATCGCGGCCTGCGCGAAGGCGGCCATCTCCTCCTCCGACCGCAGGGCGAGCAGGGCGCGGGCGTGGCCCATGGAGAGGTTTCCCGCCGCCACGCTCTCCTGCACCCCCGCGGGGAGGCGCAGCAGGCGGATGTAGTTGGCCACGGTGGAGCGCTCCTTGCCCACGCGGGAGGCCACCTCCTCCTGCGTGAGGCCGAGGCGCTCCATCATGCTCTGGAAGGCGGCGGCCTCCTCCATCGGGTTCAGGTCCGAGCGCTGGACGTTCTCGATGATGGCGATCTCAAGGGCGCGCTCGCCCGCGGCCTCGACGGCGAGCACCGGGACCTCGGCGAGGCCCGCGAGGCGCGCCGCGCGCCAGCGCCGCTCGCCCGCCACGATCTCGCACTCCCCGTTCGGCAGCCGCCGGACCAGGATGGGCTGGAGGATGCCGTGCGCGCGCACGGACTCGGCGAGCTCCGCGAGGTTCTCCTCGTCGAAGTCGGTGCGAGGCTGGTGCACGCCCGGGCGCAGGCGGTCCGGGGAGATCGCGAAGAGCTTCCCCTCGGCGGGCTCCGGCGGGGGAGGCTCCTCCACCGCCGCCGGCACCGCGGGCTCCTCCGAGAGAAGGGCGTCCAGCCCCCGGCCCAACGCTTTCTTCGCCATGCCTTATCCCCTTGGCTTGCGGCCGCAGCGGGCCAGGAACTCCCCGGCCAGGGCGAGGTAGGCCTGGGCGCCGGGGGAGGAGATGTCGTAGGTGATCACGGGCTTGCCGTGGCTGGGCGCCTCGGCCAGCCGCACGTTCCGGGGGATGGCCACCCGGTAAACGAGGCTGGGCATGTGGGACCGGAGCTCCTCCCCCACCTGGCGGGAAAGGTTGGTGCGCGCGTCGTACATGGTGAGGACGATGCCGCCTACCCGGAGGCCGGGGTGGAGGCTGCCCCGGACCCGCTCGACCGTCTTCATGAGCCGGGCGAGCCCTTCGAGGGCGAAGTACTCCGCCTGGATGGGGATGAGGACCTCGTCCGCCGCCCGAAGGCCGTTCAGGGTGAGGAAACCGAGCGAGGGCGGGCAGTCGATCAGGATGAAGCGGAACCGGCTCCGCAAGGGGGCCAGGACCTCCCGCAGCCGACTGGCCCGGTCGGGAAGGTCGGCCAACTCCACCTCCGCCCCGGCGAGGTCAATGGAGGACGGTAATATTTTAAGTCCTTTAATATCAATATCTTGCAATGATCCGTTCCCCAAATGCTCGCGTAGGACCAGGGAGCGGTAGAGGGCGGGTCCAGACGAACGAATCCCGAAAGCGCTCGTGGCGTTCGACTGAGGGTCCAGGTCCACCAGGAGAGTGGGCTCCTCCGCTACCGCCAGGCAGGCGGCCAGGTTGACCGCCGTGGTGGTCTTTCCCACCCCCCCTTTCTGGTTCACGATGGCCACCACCCGGCAGCCGTCCGAAATTCCCTGGAGGATCGAGGGCGCGGGGGGAAGAGGGATAGCGACGGATTCGTTCATGGGCGCCCGGAGCCTTCAAAACAAAGAAAGGGTGTGTGCTCGCAGGAGACTGGCACATCCCTGGGGGAATTTCAAGAGATGTTCCACGTGGAACGGGCGATTCCCGTGAATTTGGTCTATTGGGGGGAAAAACGGTTTCACGTGGAACGCCGGGGAGGCTCCGGACTGGCTGGGAAGGGTCTGTAGGGGCGACCGGCCGGTCGCCCCTACGCCGCGGAATCCCCACTTTGGCCTGAGCAAGCCCGCCGGAGATGGACTTCCAGGACGGCGATGGCGGCAGGCGTCACCCCGGAGACGCGGCTGGCCTGGCCGAGGGTCCGGGGACGGACCTCCTCCAGCCGCTGGCGGACCTCGGCGGTGAGGTGGGGGACCTCTCCGAAGCGGAGGCCCTCCGGGATCCGCACCCGGTCCGCCGCCCGAAGGATCTCCACCTGCTGGGCCTCCCGGTCGAGGTATTCCTTGTACTTCACCTCCGCCAGGACGAACCTCCGGGACTCCCGGTCCAGCCCCTCCCAGAGCTCCCCGAGGCGGCCTCCCTGGAGGGCGTCCAGCCGGGCGGCCGTCTCGGGCTCGGCTTCCGGGCGCCTCAGAAAATTCCCCAGCGTGAGGGGCTTTTTCGGCACCGGAGCCCCGGTAGCCTCAAGGGTCGAGACCACCTCGGGCCGCAGGGAGAGCTGACGGGACTCCACATAGGCCAGGAATTCATTCGCCCCAGTCTTTCTTTCGCTATATTTTCGATATTCTTGCGAACTCACTGAACTCAGCCGGTGGCCCAGGGCGGTCAGCCGCCGGTCGGCGTTGTCGTGGCGGAGGACGAGGCGGTGTTCTGCCCGGCTGGTGAACATCCGGTAGGGCTCGGCGGTCCCCTTGGTGACGAGGTCGTCCACGAGCACCCCGATGTAGGCCTCCTCCCGCCCCAGGACGGCGGCCTCCTCCCCCCGGG
>MGDP01000024.1 GCA_001790955.1 Candidatus Tectomicrobia bacterium RIFCSPLOWO2_12_FULL_69_37 | reverse complement strand
GCCCCGGGCGCGGGCCCTGACGGAGGCGCTCTGGCCCGGGCCCCTGACCTTCATCCTCCACGCGCGGCCCGGGCTCCCCTCCCGCCTGACGGGCGGGCCGGGGGGCGGGGTGGCCGTCCGGCTCCCCGCCCAGAACCTCTGCCGCGCCCTCGCCCTGATCGCGGGGCCCTTCGCCGCCACGAGCGCCAACCGGCCCGGGGAGCCTCCGCTGCGCGACGCCTCGGCCGTGGCCATCCGCTTCGGGCCCCGGATCGCGCTCGTCCTGGACGGGGGCCACGCGGGCAACGCGCCCGCCTCGACCGTCGCCGACCTGCGGGGGGAGCGTCCCGCCCTGATCCGGAAGGGAGGGGTGAGCTTCGACGCGGTGCTGCGGGCCTGGGATCGGGCGGAGCGGCGGGGGGCTACTCCGGATCGGGCAGCCGGATGACAATCTCTCCCCCGCCCTGGATGACGCACTGGCAGGCGAGGCGGAAGGCGTCCGGGTCCCAGCCGTAGGCGTCCAGGGTGTCGCGCTCATCCTCGCCCTGGGGGGAGAGGTTCTCCCCTCCCAAGATCACGGCTACCTTGCAGGTCGAGCAGGCGCAGTTGCCCCCGCAGTCGTGGGGGTGGTCCACCTCCCGGAGGAGGTCGCACTCGAGGAGGTTCCACCCCGTCTCGCCCTCGTACTCGATCCCCAGGTTCTCGATCCGGACGGTGGCCATGGGACGCTCTCCGCGCCTGCTCCCCCGGGCGGGCGAGGCGCGCCCGCCCGGCGAGGGTGCGGCCGGGACTGAAAACGGGGCTGGATGAGCCTGGAGCGGGGGCGGGCGGCTACTTTTTTTCTTCCTCTTCGTCCTCGCCCTCCGCGGGACCGGTGGTCTTGTAGGCCATCTCGCGCTGGCGCTTGAAGCTGTAGGAGACGATCTCCTCCTGGTCCTGCTCGTTGATGGCCGTGAACTGGATGGCCGCCTCGCAGGCCTTCTTCCCCGAAGCGAGGCGGACCTCCGAGATCTTGACCGCCTTGCCGACGGCGCTCACCGTGACCGGGTGGGGGGGCGGAAGGGGGATGACGATCTTCATGTGATCCCCCTTGGCGAGGGGGACGCCGGTGATGAAGCGCATGCCCCCCGAGGAGAGGTCGATGCACATCGCCTTCTGGCGCTTGGCCGCACTCAGCGGCTTGCCGGTGACGGCTGCGTGCAGCTGGTCCACCTTGTCCTCGAGCTGGCGGATGAGGCGCACCGTCTGCTGGAACATCTGGACCTGGGCCGGGGTGGCGCCCATGGTGGTGAACTGGTCACCCAGGTCGTCCCCCGCGGCCCCGGCGACGTCCTCGCGCTCGGCGGTGCGCTTGGCGAGGTAGAGGCGCTCGAGGCCGCGCGCGTCGGCTTCGGAGACGCGCTCGAACTCGACGGGGAAGCGCTCCTCGGTCCGCGCAGCGGTGCGCTTCTGGTTGCTCTCCTTGCCCAGTTCCTCGAATTTCTCTTCCGCCGCCATCGAATCGCTTCTCCCGGCTAAACCTCTTTCTGCTCTCCCTCGTCCTGGTCCTGGCCCCGCCGCATCTGGGCGAGCTCGCGGTGGCGCTTGAAGATGTAAGCGATCAGCTCCTCGCGGTCCTCCTCGTGGATCGCGTCGAACTGGCAGGCGGTCACGTAGAGGTTGCTGGTCGGTTCCTGGTCCACCCGCACCACCCGGCCCAGGGCCACGACGGAGAAGCCCTGGGGCTCGGGGACGTCCACCACGAGCTTGAGGTACCACCCCTTCCCCATGGCCCATTTCGAGGTGAAGAGGACGCCGGAGCCCGAGAGGTCGATGCACTGGGCCTCCTCGAGGCTCTTCTCCTTGCCCGGCTCCCCGCCCGCCGCCTGCGCGCTCAGGAGGCGGTCGAGCTTCCGCTCGATCCGCTCCAGCTGGGCGAGGATGGCCGCGCTCACCGTGCCGGGCGTGGCCTGGGAGGCGGGGGCGTGGGGGGTGGAGAGGGAAACCGTCTCGCCGCGCTCCCGGGAGGGTCGCTGGATGTAGACCTGACGGAGCCGCTCGGCCTCCTCCTTCGAGACCGGCATGAAGCGCACGGGGAAGGAGACGGACACGCGCGTGTAGGAGCGGTCGGCCACTCCCCGCTTGCCGAACGTCTCCTGGAACTGTTCCCGGAACGGCTCATCCGCCATGGATCCCCCTCGCCGGCCGCCCGCAGGGCGTCAGCCGCTGAAGCCCTCGCGCGAGATGATGACCTCCACCCGCCGGTTCTTCGGGCGGTTCTGCGGGGTGGGCGCGAAGAGGGGGCGGAACTCCCCGTAGCCCGTCGCGGAGAAGCGCTCGGGCTCCACCCCCCCCTCGCGGGTCAGCACCCGCACGATCGCGGCCGCCCGCGCCGCCGAGAGCTCCCAGTTGGAGGGATAACTGCCCTGTGGGGGAGGCGGGGAGTCGTCCGTGTGGCCCTCGACCAGGACCTTGTAGGGGAGCTTCTTCAGCATCTGGGCCAGCTCCAGGAGGAAGGGCATGAACCCCCGCTCCACCCCGGCCGAGCCGGCGCGGAAGAGAACCCCCCCGGTCATGTTCAGGACGATCCCCCGCTCCGTTATCTTGACGTCCACAACGTCCTGGAGGTTCCCCTCGAGGACCAGGTTCTTCACCTGGCTCCCCAGGTTCTGGAACGAGGCCTCCGACTTCTTCTCGCTCATCATCGCCATCTCGGCCGTGACGCCCGCGGTGCCGAGCGCGCCCTGGATGGACTTCAAGGCCTGCTCGATCTTCTTCTTGTCGGGGGTGGACATGGCCACGATCAGGATGAAGAAGGTGAGGAGGAGAGTGACCATGTCGCCGTAGGTCACGATCCACTCGTCCACCCCCCCTTCTTCCTGCTTTTTCTTGAGCTGGATGGCCACGGCCTATCCTCCCGCCTGCTGGGCTTCCTGCTTCTCGCGGCGCATCATGCGCTCGAAGTGCTGGATGCGCTGCTCGGGCTCGAGGTGGGCGTTCAGCCGCTGCTCGATGAGCCGGGGGTTCATGCCCTCCTGGATCATCAGGACACCCTCGATGACGATGCGGACCTGGAGCACCTCCTTCTCCGAGCGCCCCGCGAGCTTGTCCGCGACGGGCAGGAAGAGCATGTTGGCCGACAATGCGCCGTAGAAGGTGGTGATGAGCGCGACCGCCATGCCGGGGCCCAGGGCATCAAGCCCGCCCGACATGGACCTGAGCATCGCGATGAGGCCGATGAGGGTGCCGATCATGCCGAAGGCGGGGGCGTACTTCCCCATGGCCTTGAAGATGCGGGCCCCCTCCTCGTGGCGCGAGAGGAGGCTCTCGAGCTCGGTCTCCAGGACGGCCCGCACGAGCTCGGGCGGCTGGCCGTCGATGATCAGTTGCAGGCCCATGCGCATGAAGCGGTTGTTGACGTTGGTGGCGTCCTGCTGGAGGCTCAGGATGGATTCCTTGCGCGCCTTGTGGGCGAGGCGGACGATGGCCGAGATGTAGGCGCCCGCGTCCGAGATCTCCCGCCGGAAGACGTTGCGCATGACCTTGAACACCCCCACCACGCGCTGGAGGGGGTAGCTCATCAGGATGGCGGCCCCCGTGCCCCCGAAGACGATCATAACGGAGGGGGGATCCCAAAAGATGCCGATTCCCCCCGAGGTGATGAGGGCGTAGAACATCAGCCCTCCGCCCACGATGATGCCGATCATGGTTCCCACGGCGGCTCACACTCCCCTTCAAGGCGCGTCCGCGGCGGGGGAGTACCCCGGACCCCGCCCCTCAGAGCGGCCCCGCGAGGCTATCCCCTGCCATTTCAAACCTTGGCACATATTATCGTGAAAACGAGGGGATTTCTCAATCCTCCCCGGCGAGGGCTAGATCCGGCCGTCCGGGGGAAGGACCACCATGGTTTCCGTCCACACCCTCCGGGACTGGGACAGGAGGAACTCCAGCGACTCGGCCACCAGCTCGGGCGGGATCATCCTTCCGGTGTCGAATTCCCCCGGAATGTCCTTCCACATCCCGGTGGCGGTGGCCCCGGGGCGCAGGACGCTCAGGCGGATGCCCCGGGGGCGCAGCTCCTCGGCCAGGGCCCGCGACATCCCCTCCAGGCCCGCCTTGGCGGCGCAGTAGGCCGCAGCGCCGGGGAAGCCCGTGACGGCGCAGATGGAGGAGATGTTCACCACGTCCCCGCCGGAAGCTTCCAAGTGGGGAGCGAAGGCCCGGATGAGGAGGAAGGGCGCCTTCAGGCAGATGGCTAGGGTGGCCTCGAAGTCCCCGGGGGCGAGCTTCTCCAGCTCCCGGAAGACGCCCGCCCCGGCGTTGTTCACCAGGGCGTCCACCCCGCCGAGCCTCCGGGCGGCGACCTCGGCCAGGGCCTCGACCTCCCCCTCGGAAGTGAGGTCGCAGCTGTGGGGGAAGACCTGGCCCGGGAGGGGCTTGGACTCGAAGGCGAGGGAGGCCAGGGCCTCGGCGTCCCGGGCCACGGCCAGCACCTGGGCCCCCGCCCGGGCGAGGCGCAGGGCGGCCGCCCGGCCGATGCCGCGCGAGGCCCCCGTGAGGACGACCCGCTTGCCCGCCAGCCTCTTGGGGCTCCCGGGAGGCACCTCAGCCCTCCCCCAGGTAGTCCACGAAGTTGCGCTCGTTCTCGAACAGGCGCACCCGGTGCAGCAGGCCCGGCGGCAGGTGCTCGGCCAGATGCTCCCAGATGGCCAGGGCGATGTTCTCCGCCGTGGGGATGCGGCCCTTGAGGTAGGGAGCGGCGTCCTCGTTCAGGTTCCGGTGGTCGAGCGGCTCCACCACCTGGCGGCGCATGAGGCCCTTAAGCTGGGCGAGGTCGAAGACCATGCCCGTCTCGGGGTCCACCGGCCCGCGCAGGGTGACTTCGACGGCGTAGTTGTGGCCGTGGTAGTGGGGGTTAGCGCAGAGGCCGTAGAGCGCCTCGTTCCGCTCGGCGGACCAGGCGGGGTTGAACAGGCGGTGGGCCGCGCAGAACTCCTCCCGGCGGGTGATCTCGATCACGGGTCGTCTCCCCGAGAGGCGGGGGCGCGCGGCGGGGCGTTGTGCGGGCCGGGGCACTTTGATAGGGTTGGGCCTCGCCGGCACCAAGATAGCCGCATCCCCGAGCCCCCTGCAAGGAGAGCCCGATGGCACGCGCCCCGAAAGTCCTGCCCGGTCCCGCCAAGACGAAAGGCTTCGTCCAGGCCGCCAAGGGAGTCCACGTCTACGTCGGCGGCAACGGCGCCACCAACTTCGGCCTCATCCTCACCAAGGAGAAGCCCGTCATCGTCGACAACGACATCCGGGTGCGCAAAGAGTTCCTCGCCGGGGCGCACAAGCTCGCCAGGAAGCCGGTGGGCCTCGTCCTCAACACCCACCACAACTTCGACCACACCTCCGACAACGGCTACTACCACGAGAGGGGAGCCGTCTCCTTCGGGGTGGACCTCATCACCCAGGAGATGGAGCGCGAGGAGAAGGCGGGCATCTGGGTGAAGCAGATGGCGGGCCGGGGCCCCGACGTGACCCCCTTCATCGGCAAGCTCCACATCGCGCCCCCCCAGGTGACCTT
Source organism: Candidatus Tectomicrobia bacterium RIFCSPLOWO2_12_FULL_69_37 (assembly GCA_001790955.1). Classification (GTDB taxonomy): domain Bacteria; phylum UBA8248; class UBA8248; order UBA8248; family UBA8248; genus 2-12-FULL-69-37. The sequence continues at coordinate 3,204 of MGDP01000024.1, read as the reverse complement.
CGAGGAGATGATCACCATCCGCTACGGCGGGCGCACCTTCCAGATGATCTACATCGACCACTGCCACACCCTGGGCGACTCGGTGGTGTGGATGCCCGAGGAGCGCATCCTCTTCACGGGAGACCTCGTGGACAACCGCACCCTCCCCGTCAACCGCCTGGGGAACTTCGCCAACTGGATCGCCGCCATGGACATCCTCGACATGTTCCCGGCCAAGCGCCTCGTGCCCGGTCACGGGCCGCTCCCCTCGCAGCCCAAGGCCGCCATCAAGGAGGGCCGGGAATACCTCCTCCACCTGCGCGACCGCACCCAGGCCGCCCTGCGCAAGGCCAAGACCCCCGAGAAGGCCGCCCCCCTCGTGCAGATGCCCGAGTACCAGCGCTGGTACCGCTACGGGAACGTCGGGGTGAACGCCCTCAAGATGGCCCAGGAGCTGAAGGGGAAGAAGAAGTAAAGGTCAAGACCACCGCGCGGGCGCGGGCTCGCCACGGAAGTAGCCCTCTGGCGCCTCCCCGCGCACCCGGCGGCCCAGGAGGCGGCCCGAGGGCAGGGCGAAGCGGCTCTCCACCTGGGCGGAGGCGGACCAGGGGGCCTCGTCCCTGAAGCCGCCCGAGCGCACCTCCCCCTCCACCAGGAGGACGCCCGCCTCCACGCGCGGGGTCTCCCGCACCACCCCGGTGCGCTCGTCCCAGAAGCGCACGGCGCCGTCCCCCGCCTCGAAGGCGTAGAGGGCCCCTCCCCGCCGCCAGTCCACCTGGGCGAAGGCGCCCCCCTCCTCGCGCCGGCGCATGCCGGCCGTGCTCGTGCCCACGATGAAGAGGTCCTCCCAGATGAGGGGCGGGGCGATGACCCAGCCCGCCGCGTTCTCCACCCGCCAGAGGAAGTTCCCCTTCTCCCGATCCACGGCGAAGAAGTGGCCCCGGTCGCGGTCGTTCAGGGCGGCGAAGACGTGGCGCCCGCTCGCGGCGTAGAGCGGGGTGTGCACCCCGAGGCGGGTGAGGAGCTCCTCGGCCGGGATCACGGCGCTTCCCCCCCTCAAGACGGGCCTTGCGGGGCCCCCGCCCTTCCTGGGATCATCCCTGGCGCCGCACCCGCAGCCCGGAGGCATGGATGGATGGACGCCGCGCAGCCCCCCGCGCCGCCGAGGCGCGCGCCGCCGAGTCCGGCCGGGCCGCGCCCCCGCTGCTGCGCCTGCCCATTCTAGCATTCCGCCTCTTCCTCTCCGACCAGGCTCACCTCCGGGCCGCCGCGCTGGCCTACACCTCGCTCCTCTCGCTCGTGCCCGTGCTGGCCTTCGCCTTCTCCCTGATGCGCGGGCTGGGCTTCGAGGAGGACCTCCTCTCCTTCCTCCTCCTCCAGTACTTCCCCGCCTCGGACCCAGGCCTCTACGGGCAGGTGGTGGGCTACGTCCGGCAGGTGAACGCCAAGACCCTCGGGGCCGCCGGCCTGGGGGGCCTCCTCCTTTCGGTCGCCCTCACCCTGGGCACGGTCGAGAAGGCCCTGAACGATATCTTCGGGGCCCGCCGGCAGCGCTCCTTCGTCCGCAAGTTCACCGACTACTTCGCCATCCTCTTCCTGAGCCCCCTGCTGATCGGCATCACCATGAGCGGCATTGCTCTCCTCCAGCTCAGGGAGCGGCTCGGCTTCCTGGGCGGGATCTGGCTCTTCTCGGAGGCCGCCACCTTGGCCCTGAAGCTCACCCCCCTGCTCGGGGCCATCCTGCTCTTCGCCTGGATCCTCGTCGTCATGCCGAACACCCGCGTCTCCGCCCGGGCGGCGGCCTGGGGGGGAGTGACGGGGGGGGCCGCCTGGTTCCTCCTCCAGTGGGCCTACGTGCGCTTCCAGGTGGGCTTCTCCCGCTACGAGGCCATCTACGGCGCCCTGGCCCAGCTTCCCATCCTCATGGTCTGGCTCTACCTGGCCTGGTGCACCCTCCTCTACGCGGCCGAGCTGGCCGCCCTGGCCCAGGGGCGCCGCCCGCCGGCCGGGGCGGGGGAGGGGGCGCCCGCCTCCGACCCGGCGGAGCTGGCCCTCTGCATCCTGACCGAGGCGGCCATGCGCTCGGCGGGCGAGGGACCGCTCCTGGGCCGGGAGGAGGTGGAAAAAGGGCTGGACGCCCGCCCGGAAATCCTGGAAACTGTGCTCGATCGGCTCCAAACACACGGGCTCCTGCTGGAGGCCGGGGAGGGAGGCCGCCTCCTGCTGGGGCGCCACCCGGCCAGCATCCCGGCGGTGGAGGCATGGGATCTCTTCCCTCCCGCCCCGCTCCCAGGCGGCGAGCGCCTCTTCGGGGAAATGCGCCGGCGGCGGCGATCCGCCCTGGAGGGCTTCACGATCGAGCAATTGCGCCTCGCGGCGCAGGAGCGCCCCGAGGGGAACCACGACCGCCGGCCGGCGCCCCGGGCCGAGGGCCCTGCGGAGGGGCCCCCGGCCGGCCGGGACGCTTGACCCACCGCGAAGGAGACCCCCCATGGCCGTCATCACGGTTTCCCGGCAATACGGCACAGGCGGCATGACCATGGGAAGCCACCTGGCCGGCCGGCTGGGCTACGCGTTCGTCTTCCGCGAGGAGCTGGCCCGGGGCTGCCGGGAGCGGGGCCTCGACATCGACCTCGACCGCATGGAGGGCCGGCCGCCCAACGTCATCGAGCGCCTCTTCGGGGTGAACTCCGAGACGCTGCGCCGCTCGCTCAAGGAGACGATGGAGGAGGCCGCCAAGGCGGGCGGCATCGTCGTCGGCGGGTGGGGGGGGCAGGTGCTCCTCAAGGACCGGCGCGACGCCCTCCACGTCCGGGTGGTGGGGAGCAAGGAGGCGCGCATCCGCCAGCTGATGGACAGCGGCGGCGTGACGCGCTCGGCGGCCGAGGACATCGTCAAGAGCACCGACCGCGACCAGAAGCTCTTCTCGGAATACTTCTTCGGGGTGGACTTCGCGGACCCTAAGCTCTACCACGCCGTGCTGAACACGGAAACTTTCCCGCACGACGCCATGATCGACCTCGTCGTCTCGCTGCTCCGCGAGAAGAAGCTGGCCTAGGCGCCCTCCCGCCTCTCCCCCCGGGTAAGGGGGGCCCGCCCCCCGCGCGCGGCCGCCGCCACCGTGGCGAGCGAGAGCACGTCCACGAACACCACCACCCAGAAGGCGTACCGGTAGCTCCCCAGCGCGTCGTGGATGTAGCCCGAGAGCCAGGGCCCCACCGCGGC
>MGDP01000023.1 GCA_001790955.1 Candidatus Tectomicrobia bacterium RIFCSPLOWO2_12_FULL_69_37 | reverse complement strand
GCGCACGGCGAACACCCCCTGGGTGGGGGTCCAGACGGTGAAGCGGCCCCCCGCCTCGGGCTTCACCGCGCAGGCGCGGGGCTCCAGGTAGCCCTGGTGGACGGGCTGGGTCTCGAACTCGTCCTCGAAGACGTGCGGGGCGCGGGCCAGGGCCTCCTCCGCGCCGCCGGACTTGATGCGGATGCGGCAGGGCACGTTGCCGAAGCGGACGTTGCCGGGGAAGGCTCCGTAGGAGGCGAGATAGGGATGGAGGAGGAGGGCGCCCTCCGCCATCGCCTCCTCGGCGCCGAGGAGGGCGGGCAGCGGCTCGTAGTCCACCCGGATGAGGGAGAGGGCCTCCGCCGCCGTCTCCTCGTCCACGGCGGCCACCGCGGCCACGCGCTCCCCGGCGAAGCGCACCCGGTCCGAGGCGAAGAGGGATTCGTCCTTCACGAAGCGGCCGAAGCGCCCGGCGGGGGCCTCCTTGGCGGTGAGGACGGCCTTCACCCCCGGCAGGCGCCGGGCTTTCCCGGCGTCCACGCGGAGGATGCGGGCGTGGGGGTGGGGGCTCAGGAGGAGCCTGGCGGCGAGCATCCCGGGGAGGCGGACGTCCGCCCCGAAAAGAGCCTCCCCCGTGACCTTCTCCGCCCCGTCGAGGCGGGGGACCCGGGCGCCGACGCCCTCCGGCCGCCGCTCCGGCCTCCCGGCGGGGCTCATGCGAAGAAGCCCGGGTCCTTCGCGCGCAACTGGCGCTCGTAGTAGTTCCAATAAAACTCGTGGAGGAGGTCGTAGGGCGCGTTCTTGCCGAGGCCGGTGGCGAGCTCCCGGGAGAGCGGGCGCGCGCTCCCGCCCTGGTAGGCGAGGAGCTGGGTCTGGGCCGCCTTCTCCAGGAAGACCGCGCGCATGGCGGCCTCGCGCACGCTCCGCCCCACCGTCAGGATGCCGTGGTAGGAGATGATGACGGCGGGGCTCGCGCCCATGCGCTTCAGGATGGCCTCGGCCAGCTCGAAGGTGTAGACGCGGTCGGGGGACTCCTCGAAGAGCGGCACCCCGTGGGCGTAGAAGTGGGTGCCGAACTGGTCGAAGGGCTCGATGGTGCGGCCCTGGGCCGCCACCGCCAGGCAGTATGGGGCGTGGGTGTGGACGGCGGCCAGGTGCCCGGGGTGGTCCTTGAAGAGCGAGGCGAAGAACACCCACTCGTTGTGGGGCCTGCCCGCCCCCTCCGCGACCTTCCCGTCGTAGCCGATGCGGAGGAGGTCCCCGGGCCGGACCTCGTCCAGCCCCAGGGTCATGGGCTTCATCCAGAAGGACTTGCCGTCCGAGGCGCGGGCGCCCGCGAAGCCCATGATGGCGTCCGCCTGGCCCGCGTAGGCGAGGATGCGCCCCGCGAGCGCGAGCTGGAAGCGGAGGTCCTTGTCGGAGGCGCTGGGCATTGGTCCCCCCCTGGAAAGATGAAGATCCTTTCCGTAGGGGCGATGCTTGTCATCGCCCCCTCTGATCGCGATCCACTCAGGGCGAACACAAGGTTCGCCCCTACATTTATCGTGCCCCCGCCCCGGCGGGCGAGGCAACACCGAGCTTCTCCCGCAGCTCCTCCAGAGTGAGCACCCAGCCCAGCCTCCGCTGGATGTTCGAGAGGGCGAAGGCGTGGAGGTCCTCCCCGTAGGCCGAGGCCACGCAGTCGGAGAGGACGACCGCCTTGAAGCCCCGGTTGTAGGCCCCGAAGGCGGAGGCGAGGACGCAGGTGTTGGTGTTGCAGCCCGCGATGAGGAGGGTGTCCTTCTTCATATAGCGCAGGAGGAGCTCCAGCGGGGTGCCGTGGAACATGTCGAAGGTGCGCTTGCTCTCCACTTGGATGTCGCCGGGGCGCACGTCCATCTCGGGGACGAGCTGGCCCTCCACCGAGCCGGGGCGCTTGTGGCGGGCGAAGTCGCTCGGCCGGTGGGGGGTGAAGGACTCCCTCGCCTCCAGCATGGCCCGCTCGAAGGGATGGGAGGCGAGGAGGGGCTCCTCGTACACCGTGCTCACGTGGAGGACGGCGACCCCGGCCTCGCGGGCGAGCGCGAGGAGGCGGTTCGTGCCCGCGATGACGCGCCGGCACTCCTCCTCGGGCACGGGCAGGGAGGCGATGGCGGGGTCGAGGTTCCCCCGCTGGCAGTCGATGGTGACCACGGCGGCGGACCCGGCCTCCAGCCGGAGGGCCTGCTTCATCCGGGCGATCATCCGCGAGCGGTCGGCGGTCTTGGCCATGGCGGTTCTCCTCAGGCGCCCCCCGCCGGGGCGGGCGCCGGCAGGCGCTTAAACCGGCGGTACTGGGTAAAGTAGACCAGGACGAACAGCCCGATCCCGGCCATGTCGGTCAGGATTCCGGGGATGAAGCATAGGACGGTCGACGCCCCCAGGGCCAGCCACTCCGGGAGGGCGGTGGGGCCGTAGCAGAAGCGCATGGTCCAGAAGGAGAAGGCGACCGTCCCCACCAGGGCCGAGAAGACCGCCCAGAGGCTCTCCTCCAGCGTCCCGGTGAAGAGGATGGAGGTGTAGGCGAAGAGCAAGGCCATCACGTAGAGCATCTTGCCGAACTTGAGCGAGGTCCAGCCCGTCTTCCAGGGGTCGGCCCCCGCGATGGAGGCCGCCACGTAGGCCCCCAGGCAGACCGGCGGGGTGAAGTTGGAGTCCTGGCTCAGCCAGAAGACGATCATGTGGGCCGCCAGGACGGGCACCCCGTAGCTGGCCAGGGCGGGCACGGCCAGCACCGCAAGGACGAGGTAGGAGGCGGTGATTGGGAGCCCCATCCCCAGGACGAGGGAGGCGAACGCCACCAGCACGACCGCGAAGAGCAGGCTCGACCCCGCCAGCGAGACGATGATGTTCGAGAGCTTGAGCCCGAGCCCCGTGAGAGACACCACCCCCACGATGATCCCGATGGCCCCTGCCGTCGCCCCCACGATGAGGGAGCTGGCCGAGCCGTCGATGAGGGCCTCCCACACCCCCTTGGGGCCCATGCGGAGGCTGCCGTCGCGGTTGAGCCAGCTCACCAGGACGGTGGCGCCCACCGCCACTCCCGCGGCGTAGGGCGGGGAGTACCCGGCGTAGAGGAAAACCATCAGGAGCGCGAGGGGGATGACGTGGAACCAGCCCGCGCGGAGCACCGCGCCGACCGGCTGGACCTCGCCCTCGGGCAGTCCTCTCAGCCCGAACCGCTTGGCCTCGCAGTGCACCATGATGCCGATCGAGAGGTAGTAGAGCAGCGCCGGGATGGCCGCCACGAGGGCGATGTGGCCGTAGGAGATCCCGGTCAGCTCGGCCATGATGAACGCGCCCACCCCCATGACGGGGGGGAGGATCTGCCCGCCCGTCGAGGCCGTGTTCTCGATGGCCGCCGCCACGTGGGGCTTGAAGCCGGTGCGCTTCATCAGGGGGATGGTGAAGGTGCCCGTCGCCACGATGTTGGCCACCGAGGCGCCCGAGATCGACCCGAAGATGGCCGAGGAGACGACCGCCACCTTGGCCGGCCCCCCCACCGTCCGCCCGATGAGAGAGAGGGGGAAGTCGATGAAGAACTTCCCCGCCCCGGAGCGGCTCATGAACGAGCCCAGGTACATGAAGATGAGGACGTAGGTGGCCATGACGTTCGTCATGACGCCGAACACGCCGTCGTCGGTGAGGAACAGGTACTCGGCCAGGCGGCGCACGGGCACCCCGCGGTGGGCCAGGAGCTCGGGGAAGTAGGGCCCGAAGTAGGCGAAGAGCAGCGCCCCCACGGCCACCAGCGACATGGCCGCCCCCGTCACCCGGCGGCAGGCCTCGAGGGAGAGCAGCACGCCCACGATCGAGACGTAATAGTCGAGGTCCGTGTAGACCCCCGCGCGGTAGGCCAGCCCCCCGTACTCCCAGATCCAGTACCCCACCGCCCCCAGGGAGAGGGCGGCGAAGGCCACGTCCCAGGCCGAGGGCCGCTCCGCTGGGGAGCCCTTCCGGAAGAGGTAGAGGAGGAAGGCCATCGCGAAGGTGAGGCCCAGGTAGAGGCCCCGGTGCCACTCCGGGGTGGCCACCCCGAAGACGGCGCTGTAGATGTAGAAGGCGCCCATGACGGCGGCCAGAAGGTGCACGGCGCGCTGGAAGAGCGGGGGGAGCCGCCGCGGGGGCTGGCCCCCGGCGCCGGCGGCCGGCTCCGGCGGGGCGGGCGATCCCGGAGCGGGAGGGGTGGGGGTGCTCAAGCGGCTGTCCTCCTCGGGGCGGGGACCCCGGAAGGCCCCCGCCCGAGGGCAGAATCCAAGGGAAGAGGCGCTCCGCTAGCGCGCGGCGATCTCCTTCGGGATCGCGACGCCCTTCTCCTTCCAGAAGCGCTCGGCGCCCGGATGGAGCGGGATGGTCACGCCGCTGAAGGCGGTCTCGGCGGTCATCTCCCGGAAGGCCTGGCCGATGGCGTTGGCGAGGAACGCCTTGGCCTCGGCGGAGTACATGCGCTTGACCATCTGGTAGACGATGCCGGCGTCGAGGTTCTTGCCCGCGGTCCAGACGGTGGTCTGCTGGAAGGTCGGGACGGGCTGGTCGATGCCCTTGTAGGTGCCCGCCGGGATGGTGCGGGGGCTGTAGTAGGGGAACTTCTTGTAGAAGCCCGCTTTCTCGGCGGCGGCGTGCAGGTCGATGAGGCGCGAGGGGTTTGTCACGGAGATCTGGGTGATGAGGCGGTCCCCCATGCCCGGCGTCCAGTTGAAGCCGGCCACGTGGCCGTCCCCGATGGCCGAGGCGGCCTTGCCGCCTCCCAGGAACACCGGCTTGAACTTGCCCCAGAGGCCGGCCTCGCGCGTGAGCCGCTCGAAGGTGAGGGCCGAGCCCGAGTTGGGGCCGCCGATGGCGATGGACTTGCCGGCGATGTCGTCGAGCTTCTTGATGTCGCTCTTGGCGAGCACGATCAGGTGGGTCACCGCGCCGAAGAGCTTGGAGACCGCCCGGAGGCCGGTGTGCGGGGCCTTGAAGATGCCCGCGCCGCGCCAGGCCTCGTAGATGTCGCTCGAGAAGCCGAAGCCCGTCTCCACCTCCCCCCGGTGCACCCGCCGCACGTTCTCGGGCGATCCCGTCCCCGCCTCGGAGGAGACGTTGAGGCCGGGGATGTTCTTGGAGAAGTCCACCGACATGGCGCTCGCCCAAGGGTTCCAGGAGCCGCCCACCTGCCCCCCGAGGAGGGTGATGCGCTTGGTGGCCGCCTCCGCGGCCCCCCCGCCCAGCAGCCCGGCCGCCAGAACGACCGCCCACAGGCCCTTCATCCCATAGCCGCGTCTCATGATGCGCCCTCCAATGGAAACCGAACCTCCCCCGTCCCCCCGCAGGCCCTCAGCGGGCGGGGATGAACTTCCTCGCGGCGTGCCCCGGCTTGAGCTTCCCGTCCAGGGCGTCCCTCAGCCAATCGGCCACCGCCAGGTAGAAATCCGGCAGCCGGCCGCCCAGGGTGTGGGTCTCGTTCTCGTAGACCCAGAGCTCCTTGGGGCCGGGGATCATGCCGTAGAGCCGCTCGGCGTCCTCGAGCGGGCAGAGCTCGTCGAACTCCCCCATCGCCAGGAGCATCGGGCAGCGGAGTCTCGGCGCGAGGGGCTCCAGCGTCATCCGGGCCGCCATCGCGTCGAAGGCGTCCTCGTCGTGGATGTTGGACATGTACATGTAGTTCGCCCGGTAGGCCGGCTTGCCGTGCCGGAAGATGGTGTCCTTCTGGAGGTAGACGCCCATCGCGCCCACGCAGGCCTTGAGCCGGGGGTCGTGCGCGGCGACGCGGGGCCCCCAGTAGCTCCCCATGCTCCAGCCGTAGAGCCCGACCTTGGAGGCGTCGACCTCGGGCCGCTTCTCCAGGAAGTCGATGGCCGCCGAGCCCGCGCGCTCGAAGTTGTCGAGCGTCACCCAGGTCTCGCGCACGTTGCTCTCGCCCTGCCCCGGGCCGTCGATGCTGAGCGTCGCCAGGCCGCGGCGCCGGAAGTGGTTGTGGTAGGGGTTCGGCATGTACTCCTTGATGGTGTCCATGCCGGGCACCACGATGACGCAGGGGGCCTTCGGGACGCCGGGCACGGCCTGGAGGATGCCGGGGATGCTCTTGCCGCCCTCGAAGGGGATCTCCACCCGCTCGACCGGGGCCTCCCCGAAGAGCTCGGTGAACTTGGCGTAGCAGGCGATCATCTTGGCGTAGAGCTCGCGCTTCTTGGGCGTGTTGGCGTGGATCATCCCGCAGGCGGGGCCGTAGTAGAGGGCCGCGCGGTGGTAGAACTCGGCCGCGCTCTCGCGGTGGCCCGAGGCCTCCGCCTCGCGGGCCAGCGCCTCCTCCTGGGCGGCGGTGCGGGTCCACTCCTTGGAGGCGGCCTCGGGGACCTTGATGCGCTCGGTGGTGCGCTTCACGTCGGCGGGGCGGAAGCCCCACTCGACGAACATGGCGGCCCGGAAGCCGTACACGTCGTGGACCTTGTAGAACTCCTCGGTGACCCACTTGTGGCTGCGGCGGCTGCGATCAGGATCGGACATCCCTCTCCCCCGTGCCCGGATGCGAAGCGGCGGCCCGGAACGGCTTGAAATGGTTGATTTCTGACGAGCGGCATTATATTCATCTCATCTACAGCGTCAATCGTCCGAAGGGGTCCGATGGAGTCATCCCGCAGCGTCCCGCGCGGCCGGCAGTGAACTGAACGGGTTTTCCCCCGCCGCCGGGACATCATGGAGGAAGCGACGTGGCCCGCATGAACGGCGGTCAGATCATCGTGGACTACCTCATCCAGCAGAAGGTGCCCTACATGTTCGGGCTCTGCGGGCACGGGAACATCAGCTTCATGGACGCCCTCTACGAGCGCTCGGACGAGATCGCGACCCTCTCCGTCCGCCACGAGTCGGTGGCGGGCTTCATGGCGGACGGCTACTACCGCGTCGCCGGGCGCCCCGCCGCCACCTTCACCTCCTGCGGCCCCGGCTCGGCCAACCTGCCCATCTGCCTGGCGAACGCCTTCCTCGACTCGGTGCCCTTCCTCGCCGTGACGGGGAACATCCCGACCAGCCAGTTCAACCGCGGCGCCTTCCAGGAGCTCTACCGCCACCACCAGGCGGACTTCCCCTCCACCGTGCGCGCCGTCTGCAAGCGGGTCTTCCAGCCCACCCGGGCGGACATGGTGCCCGTGGCCACCCGCCAGGCCTGGAAGACCATGCTGACCGGCCGGCCCGGCCCGGTCGTCCTGGACGTGCCCTTCGACATCTTCAAGGAGGAGGCCGAGGTCGAGATGCCCCAGGCCCGGGACTGGGACGCGAACATCAACTGCCGCTGCGGGGCGGAGCCCGAGGCCCTGAAGAAGGCGGTGGACATGCTCCTCGCCGCCGAGCGCCCAGTCGTCTTCGTGGGCCAGGGGGTGAAGTACGGCGGCGCGGCGGGGGAGCTCCTCCGCCTCCTGGAGCGGCTCCAGATCCCCCTCGTCACCTCATCGAGCGGGGTGGGGGCCATAGCCTCCGGGCACCCGCTCAACCTGGGCCTCATCGCCCGGAACGGCACCTACCCGGCCAACCACGCCGCCCGCCAGGCGGACGTGCTCCTGGCGCTCGGGGTGCGCTTCGACGACCGGACCTCGAGCAGCTGGATCCCCGGCTACTCCTTCAACATCCCCCCCACCCGGCTCATCCACGTGGACATCGACCCGGACGAGATCGCGCGCAACTACCCCGTGGCGCTGGGCCTCATGGCGGACGTGAGGACCTTCCTCCGCCAGGTGCACGCCGAGCTGGACGCGCGGAAGCTCCCCAGGGAAGTCCCCGCGGGCCGGGAGGGCTGGCTGCGCGGCATCGGCCGCTGGCGGAACGAGTGGGAGGAGTTCATCGCCCCGGGCTTCCAGGCCGACACCACCCCCATCCACCCCCAGCGCGCCGCCCGCGAGATCGACGAGGCCCTGCCCCCGGACGCCATCCTGGTGAGCGACGTGGGGGTCCACCACAACTGGCTCGTCCAGTTCTGCAAGCCCCGGGGCCCCCAGTCCCTCCTCGGCTCGATGGGCTTCGGGGCCATGGGCTTCGGCGTCGCCGGGGCGCTCGGGGCCAAGCTCGCCGCGCCGGGCCGGCCCGTCGTCTCGGTGTGCGGGGACGGCGCCTTCCTCATGCACGCGAGCGTCATCGGGACGGCCTCGGAGTACGACATCCCCGTCGTCTGGGTGGTGTGGAACAACTACGCCTTCGCCTCCATCCGGGGGCTCCAGCGCGGCTACCTCGGCAAGCGCGAGCTCGCCACCGGCTTCTCACACCCCAAGACGGGCGCCCCCCTCAACCCCGACTTCGCCGCCATGGCGCGCGCGGCCGGCATCGCCGGGGTGCGCGTGGACAAGGCGAAGGATTTAGGGGACGCGGTGGCGGAGGGAATCAAGAGCGGCAAGCCCTGCGTCATCGACGCGAACATCCAGGGGGAGAACAACCCCGGGGGCGCGGGGGTGTGGGAGCTCCCCGGCCTCGGCCACTCCCAGCCCTCCATCGGGACGAGGACGGTGGTGAAGGGGTGAGGGCCGGGGAAACGGGACTGGTTCTGTAGGGGCGAGGCTTGTCATCGCCCTCTTTGAACCGGCGTCCGGGGGCGAACACAAGGTTCGCCCCTACAGGCCTTCCAACGATCCTGCCCCCTACACCGGAAACGGCGGCTTCACGCCCTCCGGCACCGGCACCTCGAAGGCGTTCACCGTCATGCTCACCATGGTGTAGTGGCCGATGAGGGCGGTGAGGTCGAGCGCGCCCTTCTCCCCGAACTGGGCGGCCACCGCCTTGTAGGCGGCGTCCCCCACGAACTTGGTCTCCAGGAGCTCGGTGGCGAAGTCGTAGACGGCCGCCTCGTCCGCCTTCATGTTCCCGGGCCGCCGCCGCACCCGCAGGGCGTCGATGATGGCGGGGTCCAGGCCCCCCTTCACCGCGTGGGGCTCGTGCGCCTGGAAGGGGTACTGCGCCTTCATGAGGCGGGCGGCGATGAGGATGGCGAACTCCGAGAGCCTCGGCGGGAGGACGGTCTTGAAGCGCAGGTACTCCCCCACCGGCTCGAGCTTGTCCAGGTACTCGGGGCTGCGGATCCAGACCGTGAACGGCCCCCGGAAGGCCCCGCGCGGCCCCGAGGTGATCCGGTCGTAGAGCTTCCGCTGCGCTTCGGACATCTGCTCCAGGGGTATGACCTTCAGACGAGCCACGATGCCCCTCCCATGCTGGCGTCAAAGAACACCGGCCGGCGCGGCGGCGGGCCGCCGGTGGGAGTCTCCCCTTTGGCCACCCGCACGCAAGGATGGCGAAAACCGCGCCCCGGCGGACGATGCGTTGCCGCTTCGGCTGGATTATAATCGGACCACACGCCAAGCACACGGGCAACGACCGGTTTTCAACCTCAAGGGGAGGGCAAGCCCATGGGTCCTTCGCGCAGGGAGTTCTTGCTCGGAACGGCGGCCGCCGGAGCGGCCCTCATGCTCGACGGCCTGGAGGCCCGGGCCGCCGCGCCGGCCCCCGCCCAGGCCCCCGCCAAGGCGACCCAGGTGGCGAGCATCTACCGGCACAAGGTGGGGGACATGGCGGTCACCTCGTTCATGGACGGCTACCTGGTCCGCCCCCTCACCGTCCTCCCGGACGGGAACACCGACGAGGGCAAAAAGCTGCTCGCCGAGAACTTCATGGACACCGCCCAGTTCCAGTTCCCCGTCAACTGCCACGCCGTCGCGGCCGGCGGGCGCCTCCTGGTGGTCGACACCGGCTGCCGGAACGTGCTTGGGCCCACCGCCGGGCGCTTCCACGGCCTCCTGCGCGCGGCGGGCTACGACCCCGCGAAGGTCAGCACCGTCCTCCTCACCCACATGCACCCCGACCACGTGAGCGGCCTCGTCAGCCCGGAGGGCCAGGCCCTGTTCCCGAACGCCGAGGTGGTGGTGCACGAGAACGAGTGGAAGCACTGGCACAGCGACGAGAACATGAACAAGGTGCCCGAGGCCGCCCGGGGGGCCTTCAAGTTCGCGCGGGCGGGAGGGGCCCCCTACAAGGGCCGGCTGCGCCTCATCTCGAAGGACGGCGAGGTGGCGCCCGGCATCACGGCCGTGGCCTGCCCGGGGCACACCCCCGGCCACACCGCCTTCCTGGTCTCCTCGAGCGGCGCCCGGCTCCTGATCTGGGGGGACATCGTCAACGTCCAGCCCCTCCAGTTCCTCCGTCCGGCCTGGGCGGCCACCTTCGACGTGATCAAGCCCCTCGCCGTCCAGTCGCGCAAGCGCATCTTCGACATGGCGAGCCAGGAGCGCCTGACCATCGCGGGGACGCACCTGGGCTTCCCGGGCATCGGGAACGTGACCAAGCGGGGGAGCGAGTACGGCTTCATCCCCGCGCGCTGGCAGGACCTCTAGGGCGAGGGCGCACCGGAAGAGACGCGAGAAGGCTGCTCCACCGAAAAAGGCGGGCCCCGGGATTGGGGTCCGCCTTTTTTGCGCCGATGCGCCGCAGAAAACCGGCTTGACCACCAGGCTCGTGCTCTCAGGTCAGTCTCTTCTTGATTCTGTCGTAGGCCAACCACCCCATCAGACTCTCATCACTTCCGAAAAGAGAAAGCACGTTGATATTCATCATCGCAAGTCTCTCAAGAACCTTTTTTTGTTCGGCTCCCGGCAGAATGAATTTGAGCAAACGATCCTGATCTTCCTCTTCCTGCCGAAATACTTCTTCGTGGTCCCAATAGTGATAAAGAGGCTGCTGAAAAACTTTTTTGGGGTATCCTCCCAGAGGGAAAACGCAGAAGAATTCGGTATCATAGTAGTGGATTTCCATTGTCTTTCG
>MGDP01000022.1 GCA_001790955.1 Candidatus Tectomicrobia bacterium RIFCSPLOWO2_12_FULL_69_37 | reverse complement strand
CCGCTTCGGCACCGTCTGCGGCGGCAGCACCCTCACCGCCCAGGAGCCCGAGAACAACATCGCGCGCGTCGCCTTCGAGGCCTTCTCGGCCGTGCTCGGGGGGGCCCAGACCATCTTCACCTGCGCCTGGGACGAGGCCCTCGCCCTCCCCACCGAGGAGAGTGCCCTGCTGGCGCTCCGGACCCAGCAGATCATCGCTCACGAGAGCGGGGTGACGGGCACGGCGGACCCCCTGGGGGGCTCCCACTTCCTCGAGAGCCTGACCGCCCGGATGGAGAAGGGCATGGAGGAGGTCATCGCCTCCGTCGAGGCCCGGGGCGGCATGGTGGCCTGCATCGAGCAGGGGGCCGTCCAGCGCTGGATCGCCGAGAGCGCCTACCGCTTCCAGCGCGAGGTCGAGACGGGCGAGCGCGCCGTCGTCGGGGTGAACAGGTACGCGGGCAGCCCCGCGAGGCCCCTCCCCCTCTTCGCCGTGGACCCCGCCCTCGCCCGCCGCCAGGCGGAGCGGCTCCGCCGGGTGAAGGAGGGCCGCGACCCCGCCCGGGCCGAAGCCTGCCTCGCCCGCGTCGGGGAGGCCGCCCGGGGGAGCGCGAACCTCATGGAGCCCATCCTCGAGGCCGTCGAGGCCTACGCCACCCTGGGGGAGATCACCGGCGTCCTGCGGGAGGTCTTCGGGGAGTTCCGCGAGCCCGTCTCGTTCTGATCCCGCTTCCACCCCCGGGCCGGTTGCCCGCCTCCGCCCGATGCGAAATAATGGCCCCGTTGTGCCCCCCCGTCGGGCCTCCCTCCGGAGGCCGCGAGACCTCGTCTCTCAGGAGGTGCCAGGCGGCATGTGGACCGAATCGAAGAACCCCAAGAAGGCGCCCACGGACTACAAGTACCGCAGCGCCACGGTGGACCTCGCCTCGGGCAAGATCACCGTCGAGGAGAAGCCCTGCCGGGACATGGAGGACTTCCTCGGAGGCATCGGGCGGGTCTTCAAGGTGCTCTCCCGCTACGACGTGCCCGACCCCTACGCCCCCTCGGCCCCCCTCGTCCTGGAGCTGGGCTGCTTCACCGGCGGCCTCGTGATGACCGGCCTGCGGGCCTTCTTCGGGGGCTACAGCCCCCTGAAGAGCACCCGCAAGGGCGCCCCCTCGGCCATGTGGTCGGCGGGCTCGGACAAGTTCGGGGTCAAGATGGCCTGCGCCGGGATGGACGAGGTCCTCTTCCTCGGCCGCAGCCCCAAGCCCGTCATGCTCGTGGTCCGGAGCGAGGCGCCGGGCGGCCCGCCCGCCCTCGCCCTCGCCGACGCGGCCTCCCTCCTCGGCAAGGACACCCATGAGAAGATCATGGCCCTCAAGGGCCGCTACGCAGACGCCCACTTCGCCGTCATCGGCCCCCCGGGCGAGAACTGGAAGGCGAACCGCATGGCCGGCATCGCCCTGAGCTCGGTCAACCAGCTCGAATCGGGCGACTGCAAGCCCCGCTTCTGCGGCCGGGGCGGCTTCGGCGGCGTCATGGGGAGCAAGAACCTCCTCGCCGTCGTAGCCCAGGCGCCGGACGACAAGACCGCCGTCTCCGAGGTGGTCAAGGAGGCCAACAAGGTCATCGCCCGGGGCGCGGCCTCCAAGCCCTACCGCGACCCCTACAAGGCCGAGGGCCTGGGCGGCACCTGGCGCAACATCGCGGGGCTCCACCCCCTGGGCTGCCTGCCCGAGCGGAACTTCTGGGCCCCGGGCAACCAGGACGCCGCCCAGCTCTACCGCGCCTCCTTCGAGAAGCCCTACGTCGTCAAGGACGAGTCCTGCTACAAGTGCGGCATCGCCTGCCACAAGAACATCTACGACCGCCCCGCGGGCGAGGCCGCCGAGGGGCGCAAGGCCAAGAAGGGCCGCTTCCGCGTCAAGTTCGACTACGAGCCCCTCGACCTCCTGACCGCCAACTGCGGGGTGTACGGCGCCGAGGAGTCGCTCGAGCTGGTCGAGCTGGGCGACCGCCTGGGCTACGACGCCATCAGCCTGGGCGCCACCCTGAGCTACGCCATGGAGTGGAACGACCGCCACCCGGAGAGGCCCGCCCTGGAGGGCCTCCGCTACGGCGACGCCCAGAAGATGATGGCGCTCATGCGCAAGGCCGCCGCCGGCCAGTGCGAGGAGCTCGGCCAGGGCTGCATGCGCCTCGCCCTCCAGTGCGGCGACCTCTCCTTCGCCATGCAGGGCAAGGGGCTCGAATACCCCGCCTACCTCCCCGAGACCAACCCCGGCTACCCCTGGGCCCTCGCGGGCGGCCACATGAGCATGCGCACCTTCCTCCTCCTCATCCTCGACGGCCAGAAGACCGACATCGACTACTGGGAGCGCGCCGTCATGAACGGCATCTACTACACCCGCGACGACATGATCGGCACCTGCAAGTTCGCGGGCGTGCCGGACAAGAACGTGGTGGACTCCCTCAACGACATGTACGGCCTCTCGGCCACCGACGAGGACGTGAAGGGGGCCATCCGCCGCACCTACCTCCGGGGCCGCCTCCTCGAGAAGAAGGTGGGCTACACCGACGAGGAGTACGACATCCCCGCCCGCGTCTACGAGAAGACGAACCCCAACGTGAAGATGCCCAGCTTCATCACCCGCGAGTTCATGGCCGAACTCAAGAAGAGGGTCGAGCGCAACTGGGACGAGCTCACCGAGAAGGAAGGGGTCAAGGTCCCGGCGTAGGCGGGAGCGCCTCGCGGGGGGCGGAGGCGCTCAGCAGCCGAGCCCTTTGGCGATGACAACGCGCAGGATCTCGCTCGTCCCCTCGCCAATCTCCAGCACCTTGGCGTCCCGGTAGTAGCGGGCCACCGGAAACTCACCCTCCATGTACCCATAGCCGCCGTGGATCTGGACGGCCTCCCGCGAGGCGTCCACGGCCAGCTCCGATGCGGCGAGCTTGGCCATCGCCGCCTCCTGGCGGTAGGGCTCGTCCCGGTCGTGGAGCCAGGCCGCTTTCATGGTGATCAAACGTGCCATCTCAAGCCGGGTCGCCATGTCGGCGAGCTTGGACCGAATGGCCTGAAAAGAGGCGATCGGCACGCCGAACTGCCTGCGCTCGAGGGCGTAGGCGAGAGAAGCATCCAAGCAGGCGCGCGCCAGGCCCAGCGAGAGCGCCGCCACGCTGATGCGGCCGACGGCGAGCGTCTCGGTCGCTTGGCGGATGCTCTCGACGTCGCTCTCGCCGAGCAGATGGTCCGCCGGCAGGAGGCAGTCGTCGAAGATGAGCTCCCGGGTGTCCATCGAGCGCCAGCCGAGCTTCTCGGCCTTTGGACCAATTCCGAAGCCAGGGGTGCCACGAGGCACCACGAAGAACCCGAAGCGGTTCTCTCCGGTGCGGGCCAGCACGAGGGGACCCAGGCTCATCTCCGTGCCGGCGTTGGTAATGAAGATTTTCCGCCCACGAAGCTTCCAGCCCTCCTTGGTCCTCAGGGCGCGCGTCTCAATCCCGCTCAGATCGCTTCCCGCGCCGGGCTCGGTGAAGGCGCAACTGCCAAGCTTTTCCCCCTGCGCCAGCGGGACCAGCCAGCGGCGCTTCTGCTCCTCCGTACCGAAGTGGAGGATCGGCAAGCTGCCGATGGTGAGGTGCGCGTTCCAGCAAGCCGCCGTCGAGTTGTCGGCCGCGGCCAACTCCTCCATCGCGGCGGCGAAAGCCACGGTCCCCACACCGGTCCCTCCGTACTCGACCGGCACGAGCAGGCCCATAAGAGAAAGCTCTCCCATCTCGCGGAATAGCTCGACCGGGAAATAACACTCCCGATCCCACTTCGCGGCGTGGGGGCGTATCGCGCGGTCGGCGAAACCCCGGCAGAGGTCGCGCAACATGCGCGCCTCGTCGGAGAGAGAGAAATCCATTGACCCGGCTCCTCAACCAGTTGGATCGACGAGAAGCTTAACGTGGGACGAAGGGGCGTCCGAGAGCCTACCGAAGCCGGCTGGGAGGATGTCAGCCAGGGGAATCGGCCCGCCTACGATGGGTTTCCAGGCGACCTGCCCCTCCGCAAGCCACGCGACCGCCTCGCCCACTTCGGCGTCGGTGTAGGCGGACGAGGCAAAAATCGTTTTCTCTTGGACAAAAAGCCGAAAGAAATCCACGGGAACCGCCTCGGTGAACAAGCCTATCACCACGACGCGCCCCCCCCGCCCGCTGGCGCGCAACGCCGTCTCAAGCGCCGCGGGCCGACCCACGCACTCGAAGGCGAGAGGGACTCCCCCTCTCTCGCGCAGCAGAGTGCGACCCACATCCTCGTCCCGCGCGGGATCGAAGACAGCCGCGGCCCCAAGCGCCAATGCTTTCTCCCGGCGGGCGGCCAACGGCTCCACGACGAGAACCTCCCCCGCCCCTCGCTCGCGCGCGACCTGGAGCAGAAGAAGGCCCACCGTCCCCGCCCCCACGATGAGGACGGCCTCCCCGGCCCGTCCCCCTCCCCGGCCCCAAGCGTGGAGGCAAGCGGCGAGCGGCTCCGCGATGGAGGCCCCCTCAAGCGGCAGCTTGTCCGGCAGCAGATGACAATTGGCGGCCGGGCAGACAACCCGGCGGGCGAACGCCCCGTCGGCGGCGAAGCCGATGCTCCCCAGCCTGGAACAGAGATATGCCCTCCCCTCTTTGCACTGCGCGCACCGCCCGCAGGATAGGCAGGGGTTCACGGTCACCCGCGCGCCCTCCCTCGGGGCGGAGACACCCGGTCCTCGGGCAACGACTGTTCCGGAGAACTCATGCCCCATGACAACGGGAGGCAAACGGCCCGTCAAGGGGTGCGGGCGGCGGGGAATGAGAAGGGGACCATGGTGGTACTCGTGGAGGTCGGTCCCGCAGATGCCACAGTACCCGACCTCAACCAAAACCTCGCCCGACCCGGGGGATGGCTCGGAAATCTCCTCCAGCCGAACGTCCTCCCTTCCGTGCCACCGGGCGGCAAGCATCGGTCATGGCCCCCGGCGCACCAATGCGGCCCTCTCCCGTAGATCGCGCTTGAGCACCTTGCCCGAAGGATTCCTCGGAAGAGCATCGATGACCGTCACTCCCTTAGGTACCTTGAACTTCGCCAAGTTGGCCGCGCAGCGCGCCAGGATTTCCTCGCCGATGTCCCGATGACCGGGTTTAGGGACAACAAAGGCATAAGGAACCTCCCCCCACCGTTCATCCGAAACGCCGACGACGGCGCACTCGGCTACGCGTGGGTCTTCATAGATCACCCGCTCCACCTCGGTAGAGGCGATGTTCTCGCCCCCGCTGATGATGACGTCTTTCTTGCGGTCCACGATGTACAGGTAGCCTTCCCGGTCCATCCTGCCGATGTCGCCCGTGTGGAACCAGCCGTCCACGAGCGCCGCCTCGGAGGCCTCGCGGTTGTTCCAGTAGCCGGGGAACACCTTGGGGCCGCGCAGGAGGATCTCGCCCAACTCTCCAGCGGGGAGATCGCGGCGCTCGTCGTCCACGAGCCGGACGCGGAGCTGGTAGGTGGGGAGGCCGACCGAACCGGTCTTGCGCACCGCGTCGGCAGGCGGGAGGAAGGTGTCCCCCGAGACAGTCTCCGTCAGCCCGTAAGCGTCATGAAAACCACAGCTCGGGATGACCCGCCGCAGCTCCTCGATGAGGGGGATCGGCATTTTCTCTCCGCCATCGATGACAATCCGCAGGCTCGTGAGGTTGAAGCGGTCGATGTCTCTCCGCGCCAGAACCTGGGCGATCATCGTGGGCGCGAGCCAAACGTTCGTCACGCCCTCCGCGTGGACCGCCGTCAGAACGCGCTCGGCGTCGGAACGAGGGAGGATCACCACGCTCCCGCCCACGTAGAGCACCCCCGTAGCGGGCAGGTCCAGCCCGCCCACATGGTAGAGCGGCCCCACGACGAGGGTGCGGTCGGCTGCGGTCAGGTTTAAGTCCATGACATGAGCGACGCTCTTCCAGTAGACGTTGCCGTGGGTGATCATGGCACCCTTCGGGCGGCTTGTCGTGCCAGAGGTGTACATGATCCGTTGCACGTCGCCCAGTTCTGCCCGAGCCGCAGGGACTTTCCGTCCGCGGGCTCTCCCGATCCTCTCCTCGAAACTCTCCCAGCCGGGGGGAACATCCTCGCCCACGCACAGGACATGAGTGAGGCGGGCAAGTTCGCCCTGGATGGGTCCGACGGTGGGATGAAATGCGGCTTCGGTAATGAGGACAGAAGCTCCTGCGTCCCCGAGGATGAAGGCGAACTCCGGCCCAGCGAGGCGGAAGTTGAGGGGAACGATGATCGCCCCAAGATGGGAGATGGCGAAGTAGGCTTCGAGGAACTCCGGACAGTTGTAGAGCAGAACCGCCACCCGGTCGCCTCGGCCCACGCGGATTTCTTCCAGACCGGCCGCGAGATCCTCCGCCCTCTCCCGCAGCGCGGACCAAGTGAGGCGCCTCCGCTCCCCGATCACCGCCTCACGATCCGGTGTTCGCTCGGCCCAGCGGGCCAGGATATGGCT
The DNA here is from genome assembly GCA_001790955.1 of Candidatus Tectomicrobia bacterium RIFCSPLOWO2_12_FULL_69_37. Taxonomy (GTDB): domain Bacteria; phylum UBA8248; class UBA8248; order UBA8248; family UBA8248; genus 2-12-FULL-69-37. Next base: position 9,318 of record MGDP01000022.1, on the reverse strand, counting down.
TGGGTTCACAGGCTTCCCGTCCCGAAGGGTTCACCGGAGGAAGGCCCTAGTGGGCGTGGAGGCGGCCCGGCACTCCCCGCGTGCACGGGCAGCAGCCCGAGCTCAGGTCCACCACCCCGCCCCGCCGCTGGGTGCTCGTCCGCGCGGCGAAGGCGGAGACGAGGCGCTCCGCCTCCGCCGAGCCGCAGGCGGGGCAGTCCGCCCGCTCCAGCCGCGATTGCGCGACGCGCTCGAAGACCTCGCCGCAGGCTTCGCACCGAAACTCGTAGATCGGCATGGCGTGTCCCCCCGCCCCTCCTCCCCCGGGCGCCGGGGGAGGAGGGGCGCAATCCGCTAGAGGTCGATGACGGTCATCTCCCGGATCGGCCACTTGGAGAGAATCTCCACGCCCGTCTTCGTCACGTGGAGCACCTCCTCGATCCGCACGCCCTGGCCCTCGTGGTCGCCCTCCTGGGTCTCGATGGCGAAGCACATGTCCTCCTCGATCACCATCGGGTGCTCCAGCGAGCAGCCCCGCCAGACGAGGGGCGGCTCGTAGAGGGTGAGGCCGATGCCGTGCGCCCAGTTGTTGCCGGCGGTCTGGTCCTCGTGGACGACGCCGATGTCGGCCCACACCTTCGGGCCCGAGGGCCACTTCTCGGCGATCTCCTTCGATGTCACCCCCGGCTTGATGACGCTGATGGAGTCGTAGAGCCAGTCGTAGGCGCGCTGGTAGGCATCCTTGGTGGCCTTGGAGGGCTCGCCCAGGCTGAAGGTGCGGTAGTAGCAGGTCTTGTAGCCGTTCCAGGAGGTGTTGTAGACGTCCATGTAGATGACGTCGCCGGGGTTGATGCGCCGGCCGGTCCAGCAGCGGAGGTTGGGCCAGGTGTAGGGCCCCGAGGTGCAGAACACGCCCGAGAAGACCTCGCCCCCGTTGGCGTAGCAGGCCTTGAACACCTCGCCCAGGACCTCATGCTCGCTCACGCCCGGCCGCACGGTCCGGCGAAGGGACTCGAACATGGCGTCCCCCACGGAGCAGGTGTTGCGCAGGCACTGGACCTCCTCGGGCAGCTTGTGCTTGCGCGCGTCGAGCAGGGCCAGGTAGCCATCCCCGCTCGTCTTCACCCCCTTGGCCTCGAAGGCGGCCGAGATGGAGGGGTCGGCGAAGTCGAGGGCGAGCACTTCCTTCTCCACCCCCTGCCGCTTGAGCTCGGTGCAGATCTGGTCCACGAAGCGCTTGACCGCCGCCTCGTGGGCCGCCTCGCCCATGCAACGCGCGATCCAGCCCATCCCCGTGATGGCCCACTTCACGTTCCCCTTGGGCAGCCAGGGGGCGAAGCGCTCGGTGTGGTAGCCGATGTCGCCCTGCTCGTAGACGATGGGCTGCTCGTCGCCCTTGACGAGAAGGGAATAGCGCAGGCCCGAGCTGGACGTCGTCCACATGGGGGTATAGGTGCTCGTGACGTAGCGGGTGTTCCACTCGTTCAGGGAGAGAAACGCCCCGAAGCGGCGCTTCTCGAACAGCTCCGCCTTGGCGCGCTGCAGGCGCCCTCTCCGAAGGTTGTCCATGTTGATCCCGTGGATCCAGTCTGTGGCCTGGAACGGATAGGACATGCCGTGGGCTTCTGTCATGGGGCTCCTCCTCTGGGATGGATGCGGCACCCCGCCGGGAAAGGCTGGGTGGACCGCGCGCTCCCCCCACCAGGGGCAATGGACCCGAATGAAAAAAACGACATGTAAGAGATTAAACTCTATATATATTATAATTTCAAGCGACAATTTTCTCTCTCGGGAAGCTGGGCCGGCCCGCCTCCCTATCCTTCCATATTTCAATGAGGTTTGGAGGAAAACCCAGGGCGGGGGGCCCGGGATTGTCACACCCCCCGCTTGTCCCCCCACAGCAACACATGCAGCCTCGGGGTGAACCGGAAGCCCCGCGCCAGGGCCGCCTCGGCGAGGGGGAGGAGGCGCTTCTCCATCTCGGGGCGCTTCTTCCCCCCGGGGGAGATGATGACGCGCTCGGGGGGCCAGCCGGCGAGGCCGAGGGATTGGAGCAGGGCGTCCACCTCGGCGATCTCGGCGGGCTTGTGGAGGACGAACTTGAGGTAGGGCTCCTTGGCGCGATGGAGCCAGCCGAGGGAGCGGGGCTTCTTCTCCTCCGCGATGCCGGCCGAGGCGAGCTTGGGGGAGACGTTCCACTGGTCGGCGAGGGCCAGGGCGACGAGGGAGGGCTCCAGGTAGCCCGAGGTCTCGACCTCAATCCGCAGCCCCTCCTCGTGGAGCATGGCGAGGAGGACTTCGAAGAAGGGGCTCTCCAGGGGCTCCCCCCCGGTGACCACCACCTGGCAGCCGGGGCGCTCGCGGCAGTAGGCGAGGATCTCCTCCCCGGCGAGCTCGGCGGCGGGGGGGCCCGCCCAGCTGTACTTGGTGTCGCACCAGGCGCAGCCCACGGTGCAGCCCATGAGGCGCGCGAAGACCGAGGGCCGCCCGAGGGTGGCCCCCTCCCCCTGGAGGGAGTAGAAGAGCGGGTCGGCGAGCGGGAAGCGGAGCGCCCGCGCCGTGGCGGATGCGTGCGTCATGCTGTCTCAGCCCCCGGCTTGCGATGTGTCCGTAGGGGCGTATTGACTTCGGCGAGCTTAGTCGAGCCGCAATACGCCCCTACAAATTCCCTGGCCGCGCCGCCCGTCACGTTCGTGTCCCCTACCCCGGGAAGATGGCCGCCGCGATCACGATGCCGATGGCCAGGAACATCCCCGCCACCACGATCCCGACCGCCCGGTTCTGCTCCTTCGAGAGGGCGTCCTCGACCGAGAAGGGGGTGATCCACTCGAAGATCTTGTAGCCCACCATGAGGAGCAGGATCCCGATCAGGCCGTACACGATGGAGAGGATCAGGCCCGTCCCCACTCCGATCCGGGGCGCCCCCCCCTGCGCCCACGCCGCCGCGGGCGCCGCCATCCAGGCCGCCGCCGCCCATCCCCCGAGCCGTGCGCCAAGCTTCGTCATCGCGTCATCCCTCCCAAGCATGGGGCGGTGAAAGCAGGGTCCCGCCCCAACCTACCAGGGGCGGCCCGGGGGCTCAAGGATGGCCGGAACGGCGCGGGATTCCTTCAGGCGCGAAGGCTCTCCCCCTCCCTCCGGAAAACGCTGAGGAGGGGGCATTCCGCAGGGGCGGCCCCCCCTTGGGGGACCGTAGCCCCTTCGGAGGGCGATGGCCCCCGTGGCCGCCCTCCATTCGGGGCAGGCGTCGAATTCGGGGCCCCCGCGCAGCGTGCCGCGCGGGGCGGGGGGGGCCTGCCCCTACAGGCGATTCCCCGTGAACGGGCCGGGGCGGGTCCGTCAGTCCCACTTCCTCCCCGGCATATGGTTGAAAATGCTGGGGGTGAGGCCGCCGTCGATGGCCAGCCAGGTGGCCGTCACGTAGTCCGCCTGGTCCGAGAGGAGGTAGAGGATGCCGTGGGCGATGTCCTCGGGCTGGCCCACCCGGCCCCAGGGGGTGACCTCGGCGCGGCCGCGCTTGATCTCGGGGTCGCGCAGGTAGGCGGTGAGCGGGGTCTCGGTGTGGCCCGGGCAGACGGCGTTCACGCGGATGCGCTTCCTCGCCCACTCCAGGCCCAGCTGCTGGGAGAGCATGATGATGCCCGCCTTGACCGTGCTGTAGGCCCCCACCAGGGTGTAGGGAGCGAGGCCCGCGCTGGAGGAGAGGTTCACGATGGCGCCGGGGCGGCCCTGGGCGATCAGCCACCTCCCGAAGGCCTGGCACATGAAGAAGGTGCCGTGGAGCCCCACCTCCACCACGAGCCTCCAGCCCTCGGGCGCGAGGTCCACCAGGGGCCCGGGGGCCATGCGGATGGCGCAGTTGACGAGGTGATCGGCCGCGCCGAACTCCCCGGCCGCCCGCTCCACCGCGGCGCGGCAGGAGGCGGGGTCGGTCACGTCGAGCCTCTGGAAGAGGGCCTTGCCCGCGCCGAGCCGGGCGGCCAGCTCCCGGCCCTCCTTCTCCAGCACGTCCCCGATGAGGACCCTGCCCCCCTCCGCCGCGTAGAACTCCGCCGTCTTGCCCCCGATGCCCCGGGCGCCTCCCGCGACGATGCAGACCTTCCCCTCAAAGCGGCCCATGGCCCCCTCCTGGATGAGGATTCCGATCCCGAACGCGCCCTTGCCCGGACAACATAGCCCCTCCCGGGAGGCGCGGGAAGGCCCCCGGGACGCGCGCGTTGACCCGGTGCAGGGCGCGGATTACCCTGGAAGGCGAGGAGGACGCCGCCCGCCCCCGGCGGTCCCCGCGCCCTGCGAGCCCTGAACCTCCATGAAAGTCCTCTACTGCGCCCCCCACGACTACTTCGCGCCCGGCGCCTCGGAGTCCTACGACTACTTCAACTCCATCCGGTCGCTCGGCCACGAGGTGGAGCCCTTCTTCTACCGGAGGAAGAGCTTCTTCTACAGCAACTTCCGCGGCGCCTGGATCCGGCGGATGAACAGGCGCCTCCTGGAAAGGGCGCGGGCGTTCGATCTGCTCTTCGTCTTCCGGGGAGGATACGTGGAGGCGGACACGCTCGAGCGCATCCGGGGCGGGGGCCGCTGCCGCGCCGTCTGCTTCCTCGGGGACAACCCTTACGGGGCGGGCAACCCCCCGGTGGAGTTCCAGAAGATCGGGGCCTACGACCTCTTCGTGGTGAAGGACACCTACTTCCGCGACGAGCTCGCCCTCTTCGGCTTCGACAACGTGGTATTCATGCCCCACTCCTACGACCCCGAGTTCTACGAGAAACCCATCCCCGAGGAGGAACTCGCCCCCTACGCCGCGGACGTCACCTTCATCGGCGGCCACTACGGCTACCGGGAGCGGTTCTTCTCCCGCCTCACGGACGACGGCGTCCGGCTCCGCCTCTGGGGGCCGCGCTGGGACCAGGCCCGCGACCCCTGGATCCGCGAGCGCGTCGGGGCCAGCCGCGGGGTGTACGGCGAGGAGAAGCTCAAGATCGCCCGGGCGGGCAAGATCTTCCTCAGCCTCATCAACGGGGGGAACTCGGTGCGCTGCCCGGACGACAAGCCGGTCATCTACTCAGGCGCCGGAGCGTTCGTCATGACCAACCACAAGCCGGACATGGAGCTGGTGTTCACGCCGGGGGAGGAGATCGTCACCTTCCGCTCCCGGGAGGAGCTCCAGGGCCTCATCCGCCGCTACCTCGCCGACGGCGAGGCCCGCGCGGCCATCGCCCGGCGGGCGCGCGAGCGGGCCCGCCGCGAGCACACCGCCGCCGCGCGCTTCCGGCAGATCCTGGAGACCCTCGCGCAGAGGGGAGTCCCGGCGGGGGGCGGGAAGCCGTGAGCGCGCGCAGGAGCCCGGCCCGCCGGTGAGCAGGCTCTCCCGCGTGCTCCGCGCCTACGGGCGGGACCTCCCCCGGCTCGGCCCCGGCGCCGCCTCCCGGCTCTTCCTCGCGGACGCCTCCCTGCGCGTCCGCCAGAGCCTGGGCCTTCCCCGGCGGTCGGGGGAAGGCTCCCTCCGCCTGAAGGGCCTCCCCCACCCCGTCGCCTTCCGGCCCGGGACGAGCGACGTCTACGCCATCCGGAACGTCTTCACCCGGGAGGAATACCCCCTGGCCGGCCTCCAGGGGGTGAGGTCCATCCTCGATTGCGGCGCGAACATCGGGGCGGCGTCGATCTGGTTCCTCCGGGCGTTCCCGGAGGCCCGCCTCGCGGCCGTGGAGCCGGACCCGGGGAACTTCGCCCTCCTCCGGCGCAACCTCGCGCCCTACGGGGCGCGCGCGGCGGCGGTGCAGGCCGCCGTGTGGCCGTCGGGCGCTCCCCTCCGGCTCCGGCGGGGGGCGTTCCGGGACGGGCTCGAATGGTCATCCCAGGTGGCGCCCCCCTCCGGGGGCGAGGGCGGGGACGTCCGGGCGGTGACGATCCCCCAGCTGATGAGCGGACACGGCTTCGGGGAAATCGACCTGCTGAAGATCGACATCGAGCGCTCGGAGATCGCGCTCTTCTCGGGCGGCTGCGGGGAATGGCTCCCCCGGGTGCGCAACATCCTCATCGAGCTGCACGACGGCGAATGCCGGGAGGCGTTCTTCCGCGCCCTCGCGGGCTGCCGCTACCGCCTGGAGGAGGGGAAGGCCGTCACCGCCTGCCGGGACATCCGGCGGGAGGAGGGGAGTCCGCCGGGGCGGGCCTGAAACACGCCCCCGTTTCCCGGCGCGGAAGCAGGACGGGCGGGTCCGGCCGCGGCCCCCGCCTCACGCGTCCCCGGCGAAGTCCTCGCCGCATTCCTCCTCCACGAGCCGGCCGGCGGGCAGGCGGTCGCTGGAGAAGGCGACGACCAGCCGGGCGGGCTCCTCCCCCACCGAGGCGGAGGCGTGGATGGCCCTCTCCCGGATGACGATCATGCGGCCCTTCTCGACGAGGACCAGCTCCTCCTCGACGTTGAAGCGCATCGCCCCCTCGACGACGATGACGGTCTCTTCCTGGGCGTGGGCGTGGTAGGGGGCGACCGTGCCGGACGGCTCCAGCACCTCCAAGGCGCGGCTGTAGCTCCTCGACAGGGCGGCGGCGACCTTGGGGACCTCCGACTCGCAGCGGAGGCAGCGGGCGACGTTCTCAAGCCGGAAGAGGGGCTTCGCCATCGCGCTTCTCCTCGGCGGCCCGCCGGACGCGGCGCCGGCCACCGGCGCCGTGCGCCCCGCCATGCCCGGAGCCGCCGGCGGGCGGGGGCGCTTGCCGGCCGAAATTGCACGTTCCGTGCCAGCCGGGCGGCCCGGCGTCTCGAGGCGTTTGAAGCCGTGGAAGGGGAATTTTTTGCCGCCGTTTCTGACGGGGCGGCTGCCGCTTGACGCGCACGCGGGGTTTCACGGGATTTCGGAGGAGCGGGGTTTCCGGAACCCATAGGGGCGGGTTTCAAACCCGCCCCTGCGGAAGGTCAGGCCCTAATTCCCCTTCTGCCCGTAGAAATAGGGCTGGCTGATTTCGCTCTGGACCGGGGCCGGGGGGAGGGTCCCGAAGCGGCGGCGGAACTTGAAGGCGAGGCGCCTGAAGCTGCCCGCGAGGCCGTAGGTCCTGAGGTAGCGGGCGGGCTCGCCCAGGAACTTGAGCCGCCGCCTGAGCGTGAGGGCGGCCGGGAAGGTTTCGTACAGCCGCCAGAGGAAATCCGCCCAGAGGCCCTCGCGGCCGCAGAGGATCTCCAGGATCTTCTGGTACTTGATGATGTCCGCGCGGGACATGGTGGGCATATTGAGGACGGAGCCCGCGTAGTAGTTCTCGGGCATCTCGTTGTCCGGGTCGAGGAAGCCCTCCTGGATGCAGAGCTCGCGCAGCTGGGTGCCCACCAGGGGGTAGAAGATGCTGAACTGGGCGGTGTCGGGCTTGACCCGCTTCATCAGCTCGCGCGAGGCGATCATGCGGGAGCGGTCCTCGTAGGGCAGGCCCACCATGTTGAAGGCGTGGGTCTTGATCCCGTGCCTGCGCGCCAGGGCGAAGGCCTGGACGATGACCTCCTCCTCCATCTTGCGGTTGAGGACGCGCTTGCGGAACTCCTCGTCCCCGCTCTCCACGCCGATGGACATGCTGTAGGCCCCCGCCTTGGCCGCGGCCTTGATCTTGTCCTCCTTCACCATCTCGGGGCGCTCCATGAAGAGGAAGGGCTTCTTCACGTGCCGGGAGAAGATCTCCCCCATCTCCTCCAGGCGGGAGAGCTGGGTGAGGAAGATCTCGTCCACGAAGTAGATCATGTCGAGACCGTTCCGGGCCTCGAAGTCCTTGATCTCCTCCATCATCCGGCGCGGGCTCTTCTCCCGCCGCCAGGTGCCCTTGCCCTTGTACATGCCCATGACGTGGGGGCTGGAGCAGTAGGTGCAGTGGTAGGGGCAGCCCCGGCTCCCCTCGAACTGGCCCACGACGCGGGTGCCGGGCTTCACGTCGATGAGGAAGTTCCGGGTGTAGTGCTCCCTGGCGTAGATGTTCCAGTCGGGGATGGGGTAGGTGTCGAGGTCGCCGATGAGGTCGCGCATCTCGTTGCGGGACTCCATGCCCAGGAGGTTCCGCGACCAGACGTTGGGGATGCGCGAGGCGTCCCCGCCGCCGCCCAGGGCGCCGAGGAGCTCGGCGAGGGCGTCCTCCCCCTCCCCCCGCACCACGTAGTCGCAGTGCTTGAGGCAGCCCTCGGCGTCCACCGTGGGGTGGTGGCCGCCCACGATCTTGGGGATGGACTTGAGGGCGGGGAGCCTCAAGAGGTCCCGGGTCAGCCCCCACTCGTTCGAGAGGACGCTGAAGCCGACCGCCTCGGGCTGGAACTCCTCCACCTTGCGGAGGAAGCGCGGGGCGATCTCGGGCCCCCGCACCATGGTCGAGTCGAAGAGGGCCGTCTCGTGGCCCTTCCGCTTGAGCACCGCCGAGAGGACGGAGATGCCCAGCCTCGGGGCCCACACCCGCTGGACGTTGGGATAGACGAAGAGAAAACGCACGAACGAAGCCTCCCGGCCGCGGCCTTTCGGGCGGCGGCGGCTATTTCCTTCGGGGTTTTTATACACCACCCGCCGGTCCTTGACCACACGGGGCAAATCAGACCAATGCGTCCGGATAAGGTGAGGCAGGGGGGACCATGTTCCGTAGGGGCGAGGCATGCCTCGCCCCTACACACGGACGGCCGGGTCCGTAGGGGTGGGCCCCTGTGCACTCCCCGAGCCCCGATACAAAGGGCGGCCACAGGGGGCCGCCCCTACGGATGCGGTAAATGGGTGGCAGGGTCCGTAGGGGCGAGGCATGCCTCGCCCCTACACACGGACAACCAGACCCGTAGGGGCGACCGGCCTTCAGCGGGCCGAAGCCGGCTTTCGGCCGGCGAAGGCCGGCCGGTCGCCCCTACATACGGCCTTCCCCGGCCTATAACGATGCCACCGCCTCGACCGGCCCGGGCTTGAGGCGGAGCATGGTCCCCATCGCCGCGAAGTACACCTCGTCCGCCTCCCGGCTGAAGACCTGGTGCACCTGCCCGCAGGCGTCCCGATAGGCCCGCGCGAGCGCGTTCTCGGGCACCACCCCCATCCCCACCTCGTTCGTCACCAGGATGACGGGGAAGGCCCGCATCGCCAGGAAGGCGCGCACCGCTTCCGCCCGCTCCAGGATGGCCCCGGGCCACTCCCCCCGCAGGAGGAGGTTCGAAACCCAGAAGGTCAGGCAGTCCACCACCACGCAGCCCGCGCCCTGGCACCGCCCGAGCGCCCCCAGGATGTCCACGGGCTCCTCCAGCGTCTCGAAGCCCGTCCCCCGGTCCTTCCGGTGGCGGGCGATGCGCGCCCGCATCTCCTCGTCCACCTCCTCGCCGGTCGCGAGGTACACCCGCCG
>MGDP01000021.1 GCA_001790955.1 Candidatus Tectomicrobia bacterium RIFCSPLOWO2_12_FULL_69_37 | reverse complement strand
GATGCCCCGCACCGCGTTCGTGGGGTTAATGTGCTTGCCGCTGGGGTGGTACTTCTCGATCTGCTGCCAGTTGTCGAGCATGAGCTTCACCACCAGGTAGGCGGTGTCGTTGCTCATCTTGTCGCTGGCGATGAGGGTCCACATCTGGCCCCAGCTCGTGACGGGGTAGTCGATGCCGGGGATGGAGCCCACGGGGACAGTGTCGGCCACCACGCCGGGGTCCTTGTCCTCCAGCTGCTTGAGGGTGGCCTGGTCCGGCCCGAAGAAGTGCAGCTTGCCCATCTGGGTCCGGGCGAGCTCCATGAAGGCCGGCGCCGGGACGTAGGCCGTCAGGAAGAACATCCCGGCGTCGAGGCGCTTGTCCTGGATGCCCGCCACGATCTGCGGGTTGGTGAAGAGCTCCTTCTTAACCTTGTCGAATATGCCGCTGTAGCGCAGGGCGTTCTGGGTGACGATGTAGATGGAGCCCCCGCGCCCGCCCACGGCCAGGCGCCTGCCGGGCAGGTCCTTCCACGCCTTGATGCCGCTGTCCTTGAAGGTCGCGTACACGACGCTCTGGGGGTAGAGGGAGGAGAGGACGAGGATGTTCTGCTTCTCCTTGAAGGGAGGCTTGGCGTTCTGGCCCCAGGCGACGGCGGGGGAGGTGGTCATGCCCATGCGGAAGGGCTGATCCTTGTCCTTCTTCTCGAGCACGCGGATGTTGGCCGTCGAGCCCCCGGTGAGGGAGGGGCTGACCTCGAGCTTGCCGCCCGAGTTGTCGGTGATCACCTTGCCGAAGGCGGTCCCGATCTCGAAGGTGCCGCCGCCGGGCTGGGAGGTGGCCAGGTAGAGCTTGGTGGGCGCGGCCTCTGCGGCGCCGGCCGCGAGGGCCAGGAAGGCCGCGGCGGCCAGGATCCGGAACCACGAAGCTTTGCGGGTCATGGGAGTCTCCTTTCTTCTAGATGAGGAGGAAGAAAAAACCGGACGACGTTGCTTCTTCATGGCTTACCGCCTCTCCTCCCCATTGGACGGCAGGCCCTGACAGGCGCTCCTAGCAGACCTTCTCCCCCCATTTTGCCATGGCCTTCTCGTTCAGTTCCACGCCGAAGCCGGGCCGGTCCGAAAGGGTCAGCCAGCCCTCCTTGAGCTCGGGCGCTCCCTCGAAGAGCTCGAACCAGACGGGGTCGCGCTCGGGGTCAGCGTGGCTCTCGCAGATGAAGCCCGCCGGGCTGGCCGCCACGCAGTGGGCGTGGACCTGGGGGTCGTGGTGGGGCACGAACTTCAGGTGGGCCAGCTCGGCCGCGGCCATGATCTTGCGGCTGCCGGTGACGCCCTCGAACTTGGTGGCGTCGAACTGGATGTAGTCCACCGCCCCGTCCTCGATCAGGCGGAGGCAGTCGTAGAGGGCCGACTCCCCGTGGCCGTCCGCGATGGGCATGGGGCACTCCCGCCGCAGGAGGGGCAGGGTGTGCTTGGCCTCCCGCCAGCAGACGGGCTCCTCGACCCAGGCGAGCCCGAACTCGGCCAGGCGCTTCACGTTCTCCCGGGCCTGGGCGTAGCTCCAAGCGCCGTTCACGTCCACGGCGAGGAGGCAGTCCGGGCCGACGGCCTCCCGCACGGCGCGCACGCGCTCCAGGTCCTCCTGGAGGGGGAGGGCCCCGACCTTCATCTTGAAGCCCCGGTGGCCCATGCGGAGGTAGCCCTCCATCTCCCGGACGAGCTCCCGCGCGTCCTTCCCCTTCCGGTAGTAGCCGCCCCCGGCGTAGGTGCGGGCCCGGCTGGAGTGGCCCCCGAGGAGCTTGTAGATGGGCAGCCCCGCGGCCTTCCCCAGGATGTCCCACAGGGCGTTGTCGATGGCCGCGATGGCGGTGAGCACATGGGGCCGGGGCCAGCTCTTCTCGTGCAGGGCCCGGGTGAAGGTGACGTTCAGGAGCTTCTCCAGGACCTGCTCGGGGCGCAGGGGGTCCTCCCCCAGCACCAGTTCGCCGAAGCCCTTGCGGAAGACCTGGGCGGCCTCCTTGACCGAGGCGACCGCCGTCCCCAGCCCCACGCCGGTGAGGCCCTCGTCGGTGTGGACCTTCACGACCAGCTCGTTGACCGAGAGGACGGGCCGGAGGCTCACCCAGAACTCGCGCTCGGGCTGGGGCGCGGAGAGGACGTAGGCTTCGACGCGCGCGACCTTCACGGCCCTACTCCGCCACGACGGGGTTGCGGAGCACCCCGATCTGGGGGGACGACACCTCGGCCACGCTCCCGGGGCGGAGGAGGTGCGGGGCGCCGTCGGGGCGGAAGATGGCGCACCCCTCGGGGGTGCCCGTCGAGATGAGGTCGCCCGGCTCCAGCGTCATGCTGGAGAGGTGGGAGACGATGTGGGGGATGTCGAAGATCATGTTCCGGAGGCTCTGGCGCTGGAGCTCGAAGCCGTTGACCTTCCCGATGAGCTCCATGCCCTGGGGGTCGGGGATCTCGTCCGAGGTCACGATCCAGGGCCCGAGGGGGTTCGAGGTGTCGAGCGTCTTGCAGAGGAAGAGGCCGCCGCGCGCCTCGTCGTTCTGGATGTCGCGGGCGGTGACGTCGTTGTAGAGGGTGTAGCCCATGATGACGCCGAAGGCCTTCTCCCGGGGGACGTACTTGCACCGCTGGCCGATGACCATGACGATCTCGGCCTCCGAGTCCCACTGCGAGGTGATCTTGGGGTAGAGGATGGGCTCGTCCGGCCCGATGATGGTGGAGGCGAAGCGGGCCGCGAGGGGGATCTGGGCGGGCATCTTGCTGCCCGATTCCTTGAGGTGGGCGTGGAAGTTGCGGCCCGCGTGGATGAACTTGCGGGGGCGGGGGACGGGCGCCTTGAGCTTCACCCCCGCCAGGGGCCGCACGCAGGCCTCGTGGCGGCCGCCCTCCGCCTCCCCGGCCAGCTTGCGGGCGGCGTCGAGGCCCGGGCGGCCGGTATCGAGGAACATGACCATGTCGGGCGGGATGGCATGGGAGGCGGCCGCCAGGTCGAGCACGCGCCCGCCCGGGAGGACCGCGCCGATGCTCTCGCGCGCCTTACCCCCTTCGGCGATCTCCATCGTGACAAGTTTCATCGTCCGGTATCCTCGAAGGCGGATGTCAGGAAGCTGGGAGCAACTGGGAGCCGGGGCCGGCGGCGCTCCCGCACGGGAATGAAATGCTGAGTTTTTTTACCCCGGACGGAGCCGCCGGTCAAGGCGATCCGGCCTCCCTCCAATGGGTTGACGCGGGGGGAGAACTCGACTAGACACTCCTGGGTTCGGCCCAGCATCCCAATCCCCGGCATCGGCCCCTTCACGCGCGCGTGGGCGTCTTTGCCCCATGCGGGAGGATGAATGAGCGAGCACGCGGACCTCGGCGAAGACGCCCCGTCCCTGACCACGAGCCGGCATCCCCACCTTCGATGGCTGGGCATTCTCGCGGTTTGGATCGCGATCCTCTCCGCCCTCTACCACATGGCGGCGGTCTATCTGCTTCCCCTGCCGGCCGAGATGCACCCCAACATGCACCTCCTCCTGGCTTTCGTCATTCTTTTGCTGGGAGGGTTCGCCGCCCGGCCCGAGGCGGTCGGCGAAGGGCTCAGGCGGTTGCACGCGCTCCCGCTCCTCTACCTCCTGTCCCTGGGGCTGGCGGCCTTCTTCTTTTATTTCGTCAGCCTGATCGGGAAGGGATGGACGGTCCACTCGATCTGGTGGGCCTACGCCCTTCCCCTCGCCATCTGGGCCGCCATGATGATCAGGGAGCGGGCGTGGCTCGCCCTGGGCCTGTGGCTGCTCAGCATGGTCCCCTCGCTTTTCCTCTTCCTCTTCTGGAGCTCCCTGCCGGCGAGCGCCCAGTCCCCGCGGAGCTGGTGGCTGCTTCTCTCCGCCTCGGTGCCCGTGGGCTGGGTGCTGTTCGAGGTGTTCTACCGCCCCTGGGAGGGCCTCCGGCGCGCGGCCGTGCCCCTGGCGGTCCTGTTCGGCTCCCTGGCCCTGGCCGCCTGGCGGATCGTCCTGTGGGCCAACCAGGCCGACGGGGTGCGCAGCGTCGCCTATCTCTGGCCTGTCCTGGCGCTCGTCCCCGCCATCGTCTGGGGCAAGCGGGAGATGCACCGGCGCTGGGCCCCGTTCCCCCGCCACCGCCTCCCGGCCGGCATGGACCTGGGGATCAACGCCGGGCTCCTCGTGATGGGCGTCGCGGCCTCCCTCTACCTCTTCTACGACTACGCCGACATGGCCGAGCGGTCGGGGACCCCCAACTTCACGGACGTCCGCGCGGGCTTCATCATGATCTTCCTGGTGGCGGAGCTGTGCCGCCGCTCCTTCGGGCCGCCGCTCCCCGTCCTGGCCGGCATCGCCATCCTCTACGGTCTGTGGGGGAACCTGGTGCCCGAGCCCTTCGGGCACGGGGGGGCCGGATGGATCGATCTGACCAGCAAGCTCTCGACCGATTTCATCGGCGGCCTCCTGGGCTTTCTGGTGGTCATCTCGGCCACCTTCATCATCATGTTCCTGCTCCTGGGCTCGGTGCTCCAGGAGTCGGGGGCTGGCCGGTTCTTCGTGCAGTTCGCCTTGGGCGTCCTGGGCCGCTTCCGGGCGGGAGCCGCCCTCTCGGCGGTCGGATCGAGCGCCCTGATGGGGACGGTCTCCGGGAGCGCCGCCGCGAACGTGGTGACGACCGGGACCTTCACCATCCCCCTGATGAAGCGGATCGGGATCAGCCCCCACATCGCGGGCGCGGCGGAGGCCGCCGCCAGCACCGGCGGCCAGATCATGCCCCCCGTCATGGGGGCGGGCGCCTTCATCATGGCCGAGCTCATCGAGGTGCCCTACTCCAAGATCATCCTCTATGCGGCGATTCCCGCGGTCCTCTATTTCTTCACCGTGGGCATCAACATCCAGTTCGCGGCCGGGAGGCTGGAGCTCCAGCGCCTCCGGAAGGAGGAGATCCCCGACTGGAAGATGGAGCTCCGGGCGGGGTGGTATTACTTCGTGCCCCTCGGCTTCCTGGTGTATTTCCTGAGCGTGGGCACCACCCCCGTTTTCGCCGGCCTGATGTCCATCTTCATCGCCATCGCGATTTGGTTCTACCAGGAGGCGTGCAAGTTCCTGGCCCGCCAGCGGGTGGGGGAGCGCTTCGTCTCGGATGGGGACTATGTCTTCATCCCCATCACGTTCTGGCTCTTCATGCTGTTCGTCTACTGGCTCATGTCCTGGCTGGAGGCCGAGAGGGGATGGCCCCTGGGAATCGCGGAGGCCCTGGGCTGGGCGGGCGCCGCGAAGGCGTTCCTCGCGCTGGGGGCGGCGGGGGCCGGGCTGGGGTGGTTCTTCATCCGCCTCGCCGGCGGGCGGGCCATGTGGCACGAAGTGGAGCGGGGCTGGGTGGCGATCTACCCCCTCGGGGGGTTTTGGCTCTATCTCGTCTATGGCCTGGAGGCGGGGGTCGCGGGGGCCTGGGCGATCCTCGCGCTGCTGGGGCTGTGGGCGCTGGGCCGGGGGCTGGGCCTCCGGCCCATCTCGGCCATCTCCTGGGTGTTCGCCCTCGTCTGGTCGGCCGCCTTCGGCGCCCAGTACCTGCTCTACACCTGGCTCCCGCCCGTGAAGGAAGCGGCCGAGTACACGCGCCCGTTCGATTTCCTCTACCACATAATCATCTTCCTCGCCCTGGGCGCCTTGATCCAGCGGGTCGTCTGGGCGCTCTTCCCCCCGCGCCCGGAGGGCGGCGCGGGGCCGCTGCGGGTGGCGGAGGTGGCGGCCATCTCGTGCAACCCGCTCCTCTTCCTCGCCCGGGCGAAGGGCAGGACGGGGCCCGACGTGGAGGCCGCCAAAGGGGCGGCGGCCTGGCTGGAGGACCTCCGCCGGTCCCTGGAGGCGGGGGGGCGGCAGGGCGCCGAGTTCGCGGTGACGCTGGCGACCATCGAGATCGCCGTCCAGATCTTCTCCATCACGGGCATCGGGAACAAGTTCGCCTTCCTGGTGGAAACCCTCGCCAAGGACATCTGTTTCCTGGGCCCCACCGCGGGCGGGGGGTGCGCCTACTACCTGGGGCTGGACGGCTTTTTCGTGGCGCTGGTGCTCACGGCGATGGCCTGCCTCATCCTCGGCATGGGGATGCCCACGACCGCGGCCTACATCCTCCTCGCGGTGCTGGGCGGGCCGATCCTGGTGCGGATGGTCGGGCCGGAGCTCATCCCCATCTACGGCGAGGAGTGGGTGCGGAACTTCGTGGCGGGAAAGGGCGACAAGGTGGCGTCCCACCTGTTCATCTTCTATTACGCCATTCTGTCCGCCGTGACGCCTCCCGTGGCCATCGCCTCCCTCGTCGGGGCGAGGATGGCGGGCGCCACCTATTTCAAGACGGCGACGATGTCCATCCGCTTCGCCATCGGGGGCTTCGTGGCGCCCTTCATGTTCGTGTTCGAGCCTTCGCTCATCCTGTTCGACCATCCCCTCCGGACCGTGTTCGCCACCTTCATGTCTCTCCTGGCCTTCACCAACTTCGCGGGGGGGGCCCAGGGCTGGATGATCTACCCGGTGTATCTGTACGAGCGGGTCCTCCTGTTCGCCTCGTTCCTGGGCGTCTGCTTCTTCATGGTGTACTTCAACGCGGCCTGGACGCTCGCCGTGCTGGTGACGTCGGCCATCCCCTGGAGCCGGCAAATCCTCCTCTGGCGGAAGCACCGGCGCGAGGCTGCCCCGGCCTGACCCTCGCGCGCGCGGTTTGCGCGGGAGCCCCCTTCCCGAGGGAGGGGGGCTTTCTTTCTGGACCGATCCCGCGCCCGGCGATATGCTGGCGGGCATGGTGGATGGCGATCGGCGGAGGAGCCTTCCCGTGCGCGTCACCCCGCACGTGCACTGCCTCTGGCTGGAGTTCGAGATCGCCCTCCCGGGCGGGCGGCGCATCCCCCGCTTCGTCACCTCCTACGTGATCGAGGGCGAGCGCCTCGCCGTCGTGGACACCTCGGTCGCCCCCGCCGCGCCCAGGATTCTCGCCTGCATCGAGTCCCTCGGGCGCAAGGCAGGCGACTTGGCCCATGTCATCAACACCCACTGCCACTTCGACCACATCGGGGGGAACGGGGTGCTGGCGGAGCGGGCGGAGCCCCGCTTCCACGCCCATCCCCTCGACCGGCCCTGGATCGAGGACCTCGGCCTCCAGGAGAAGGGCCGCCCCGTGCCCGGCATGCGGGGGATCTGCTCCGGCCCGGTGAAGGTCGAGGGCGCGCTGGAGGAAGGCGGGGAGGTCGACCTGGGGGGCGGGGTGAGGGTCCAGGCCCTCCACACCCCGGGGCATTCCCCCGGAAGCCTCTCCCTCTTCGTCCCGGGGGACGGCGCCCTCATCTGCGGGGACGTGCTCCCCGAGCCGGGCACCCTCCCCATCTACGAGGACGTGCACGCCACCCTCGCCAGCCTGGAGAAGCTGCGGGCGGTCGCGGGCGCCGAGGCGCTCCTCTCGGCCATGAGCCGGAAAGTGTGGCGGGGGAAGGAGGCCGGGGAGCACATTGACGCCGGGGAGGGCTACGTCCGGCGCATCGACCGCCTCGTGCGGCGGGCGCGGGAGGAGAAGGGGCCGGGCCTCACCCCCGAGGAGGCGGGGCGCTCCGCCTTCGCGGCGCTCGGCCTCCCCCCCGAGGCGATGATCGGCATCGTGGCCCGCACCTTCGCCGCCCACCTGGCTGTTGAGCCCTTGGGCTAAGATGTGAAATCGAAACGGGTTGTTCGCTCATGCACATGTTCCTCAGCGCGGCTCGCCAGGTTTTACTCCCCTCTCCCTTTGGGAGAGGGGATGGGGGTGAGGGGCGGCGGCGCACGGCCTCCCTCACCCGGAGCATCCAAGCGGCAGGCCGCTTAGATGCTCCACCCTCTCCCGAGGGGAGAGGGGAGAACCACCCCACGGAGTGAACAACGTGTTTGGATTCCACGGCTAGACGGGTTCCCCCGGAAGGAGGTCGTCATGGGTCTGCATCTCTACACCCGGAGCTGGGAGGGTCCCCTCCAGGGCAGGACGGGGCAGGCGTGGCAGGAGAGCCGGGCGCTCCTGGACGACGCCGGGGCCTGCGGGGCGGCCATCGCCCGCCACCAGGCCGGCAACCCGCTGCCCGCCTTCGCGCGGGAGCGGCCCGACGTGGCGGGCCTCGCCGCCAAGCTCCGCCTGGCCGAGGGGAAGGCGCACGTCGTCGTGGTGGGGAACGGGGGCTCCATCCGCAACGTCTGGGCGCTCTACCGGGCGCTAGCGGAGGGGAAGGCCCCCCGCCAGCTCCATCTCCTGGACGGGACCGACCCGAGCGGCCTCTTCGGGGAGCTCCTCTCGGGCAAGGGGCGCTTCTCCCCTTCCAACACCCTGGTCGTCCCGGTCAGCAAGTCCGGCAACACCGAGAACGTGGTGCAGGAGTCCGAGATCCTCCTGGAGCGCGGCTACCCCATGATCGCCGTCATCAGCTCGGGCAAGAGCAAGCTCGCCGCGCTGGTGGAGGGGAAGGGGCTCGACCGCTTCCCCCACCCGGACGAGGTGGGGGGGCGCTACACCGCCGGGCAGAACAACGCCCTGCTCCCCCTCGCCCTCGTCGAGGGGAGGGACGCGAACGCCCGGCGGCTCGACGCCGCCTTCGCCGCCGCCCACGCCAGGATGGCGCCCTCCGTTCCCGCCGCGCGGAACGTCGCCAAGGCGCTCGCCCTGGAGCTCTGGCGGGCCGAGCTGGCGGGCTACGGGGAGCTCTTCCTCCCCATCTACTGCAAGGCGCTCGGGGGGCTCGGGGAGCTCATCGTCCAGCTCGTCCACGAGAGCTACTGCAAGGAGGGGAAGGGCCACACCGTCGTCTACGCCGAGGCGCCCGAGAGCCAGCACCACACCAACCAGCGCTACTTCGGGGGCCGGGCGAACATGGCGGGCCTGACCATCCGGGTCGGTGGCTTCGAGACCGACCCCCCCATCAAGGAGGGCGTCTCCTCGGGGGACTTCCTGGACCTGGAGCACGCGGGCGTCGTCGCCGAGGCCGAGCGGCGGGGGAACCCCCACATGGTCCTCACCCTGGACGCGCTGACGCCCGAGGACGTGGCCGGCGCCACGGCGCTGTGGCAGTGGGCGGCGGTCTACGGAGGGGTGCTCCGCGGGGTGAACCCCTTCGACCAGCCCGCCGTCGAGGGGAGCAAGCAGACCACCATCGAGATGTTCGAGAGGTTCGGCCCCCCCATCCGGAAGCAGCTCGCCCGCTTCAAGGACGAGGCGGCGGTAAGGCTGGAGACGTAGGGGGGGGCTGCGAGACTTCCCGATCTTTTCCCCCTCCCGCCGGGAGGGGGTAGGGGGAGGGAAAGATGTCGGGCAAAACTCCCCCACTGTGCAACCGGGTACATGGGTAACACATCAGACCGGGCACATGGGTGACACTTTACCCCACCGGTCCTTGGGGCCTCCCCGGAGGGGGAGGGGGGTAATGCAGGGGGGGAGCCTGCCCCTACCAGTGATGTGGCCACGGTTTTGTAGGGGCGACCGGCCGGTCGCCCCTACAAATAGGCGTGCCCACGGCGATGCGGGGCCGTATGGCGATACGCCCCCACATTTTTATGCGAACAATTTTGCGGCTCAGGCGGGCGCCGCGGCTTCCTTCGCCTTGGCGCCGTCGGCGGCGTCCACGGGGTCGAAGCTCCCGACGGGGTAGACCACCCCGGTGGGGACCACCTGGTAGATGGGCATGG
>MGDP01000020.1 GCA_001790955.1 Candidatus Tectomicrobia bacterium RIFCSPLOWO2_12_FULL_69_37 | reverse complement strand
CATGGCCACGCTGGACCGCATCCCCCCCGGCGTCATCAACGACCTCGACACCATCCTGGGCAACGAGCTCGCGGCCAGCGGCAGCGGCCAGAGCCAGATGGTGGGCGGGGTGGCCTCGGTGGCGGAGCTGCTGAACCACGTGGACAAGGCGAACGAGAACCTCATCATCTCCAAGATCGAGGAGCTCAATCCCGAGCTGGCCGACAACATCCGGCAGCTCATGTTCACCTTCGACGACCTCATCTTCGTGGACGACCGCGGCATCCAGCTCATCCTCCGCGAGGTGAGCAACGAGGAGCTGACCATCGGCCTCAAGGGCGCCGGCGACGAGGTGAGGGAGAAGCTCTTCAAGAACCTCTCCGAGCGCGCGGCCGCCATGATCAAGGAAGACCTCGAGGCCATGGGTCCCGTGCGCCTGAGCGACGTCGAGAAGGCCCAGCAGAACATCGTGCGCATCGCCAAGCGGCTCGAGGACGAGGGCAAGATCATCATCGCCCGCGGCGGCGGCGGCGATGTGTTCCTCTAACCGGGGGCCCGCTCCTTGGCCGCGATGACTTTCTCCTCCGAAGAGGTGCAGCCCTTCTCCTTCAACCGGCTGGAGAAGAAGGAGATCCCCGAGGAGCAGCGGGTCGTCTCCATCTGGCGCAAGAAGCGCGAGGCGGAGGACGAGCTGGCCGCCGAGCAGGCCGCCAAGCAGGCCGTCAAGGATGCCGCCGAGGAGGCGGCTGCCGAGAAGGCGGCGATCGCGAGGGGCCCGAAGTATCCCCCCGCCAAGGCCCCGGATCCCAAGGCCCCAGACCCCAAGGCCGCCGCTCCCAAGGCTCCGGCCGCCGGCGCCTCCGGCGCCCCCACGGAGGGGGAAGCCGCCGAGGCCGGGCCCGAGCTCCCGCCTCCCCCCAAGCTCAACCTTCGGCCCCGCAAGCCCACCCGTGGCTCGTTCAGTCCCATGGTGAGCGCCGAGGAGCGCCCGAAGGGCTCCTTCACCGGTTTCACCACCTCGCCCAAACCCGGGCCGGACGGGGTGCGCACCATCGTCCTCGACTCCGAGCGCGAGGCCGAGGAGGCGGCCGAGAAGACCGCCGCCGAGAAGCGCGAGGAGCTCATGGTCCAGGCCCAGGCCGAGGCAGCCGCGCTCAAGCGGCGCGCCCAGGCCGAGGGGCAGCAGCAGGGCTACTCCCAGGGGCTGGTCAAGGCGCGCGAGGAGGTGCGGGCCGAGCTCATGCCCGTCTTGAAGAAGTTCGCCGCCGAGACCCAGGGGCTCCTGAACCACCGGGCCGGGATTCTCGGCGGGGCCGAAAAGGAGATCCTAGAGCTCGCCCTGCTCATCGGAAAAAAGGTGCTCCACGGCGAGCTGCGGCTCCATCCCGAGGCGGTGGGCCAGGTGGTCCGCCATGCGCTCGGGCGCGCCATCGGCTGGGGGCAGGTGAGCGTGCTGGCCCACCCGGACGACTGCGTCCTGCTGGAGGAAGTGAGGGACTCCCTGCCCGCCGGGCTCGAAGGCGTCACCATCGCCGGGTTCGTGCCCACGCCCTCCATCGCGAGGGGGGGCTGCGTCCTCCAGTCCAATCTGGGCGAGGTGGACGTCCGGCTCGAGCTCCAGGTGGGCGAGGTCGAGCAGGCCCTGCGCAGGGCCCTCGGCGAGCGGCTGGAGGAGGCCGCGGAGCAGGTTCCGGCCCAGGCCGCGGCCGCCGCCACGCCGGCGGCGCCACCCGCTCCCGCGCGGCCGCCCGAGCCTCCCGCGGAGCCCGGGATCCAGGCCCAGCCCTACCGTCCCCGCGAGCTGGGCGGCCCGGGGAGCCCGGGGAAGGAGGGCGGGGAGTGAGCCAGGTGTCGCTCTCCCACTACATGGGGCGGCTGGAGAAGGTCGAGACCTCCCGCGCGCTCGGCAAGGTCATTCAGATCGTCGGCCTCCTCGTCGAGGGCAGCGGCCCGGGCCTGCCGGTGGGCGCGGTGTGCCAGGTGGAGCCCCTGCACGGGGGGGAGCCGGTCCCCGTCGAGATCGTCGGCTTCCGGGACGCGCGCGTGCTGTTCATGCCCCTGGGGCAGGCGCGGGGCATCTCGCCGGGCAGCACCATCCGCGCGGTGTCGAGCCAGGCGACCGCCCGGGTGGGCTCCTCGATGCTGGGCCGGATCCTCGACGGGATGGGCCAGCCGCTCGACGGAGGCGGCCCCCTGGACGAGCTGGTCACCCGCCCCCTCTACGCCGAACCCTTGAACCCGCTCTCCCGGCCCATCATCACCCAGGTGATGGACGTGGGCGTGCGCGCCATCAACGGCCTCTTCACCATCGGGAAGGGCCAGCGCATGGGCATCTTCTCGGGCAGCGGGGTGGGCAAGAGCACGCTCCTCTCCATGATGGCCCGCCACACCCGGGCCGACGTGACCGTTGTGGCTCTCGTCGGGGAGCGCGGGCGCGAGGTGAAGGAGTTCGTCGAGCGCGTCCTGGGGCCCGAGGGCCTGGCGCGCAGCGTGGTGGTGGCCGCCACCTCGGACCAGCCCCCGCTGGTGCGCCTGCGGGGGGCCTTCCTGGCGACGACATCGCCGAGCACTTCCGCGACCAGGGGATGGACGTCCTCCTCCTCATGGACTCCATGACCCGCTTCGCCATGGCCCAGCGCGAGGTGGGCCTCTCGGTGGGCGAGCCCCCGGCCACCAAGGGCTACACGCCCTCCGTCTTCGCCCTCATGCCCCGGCTGCTCGAGCGGGCGGGCGCGACCGAGAAGGGATCGATCACGGGCTTCTACACCGTCCTCGTCGAGGGCGACGACATGGCGGATCCCGTCTCGGACGCCGCCCGGGGCCTGCTGGACGGCCACATCGTCCTCTCGCGCCGGATGGCCTCGCAGAACATCTATCCCTCGATCGACGTGCTGGCGAGCAAGAGCCGGGTGATGATCGAGATCGTCCAGCCCGAGCACCAGCAGGCGGCGGGGGAATTCACCTCCCTGGCCGCGGCTTACGAGGAGTCGGCCGACCTCATCCAGGTGGGCGCCTACGTGCGGGGCTCCGACGCCCGGGTGGACCGCGCCGTCGAGCTGCGCCCCAAGATTCTCGGTTACCTGCGGCAGGGGGTGAGGGAGGGGATTACGTACGAGGCGGCGGTCACCGCCCTCCAGGACGACGTGCTCTCCGCCGCCGCGGCCGCCCCCGGGCCCCCCCGTCCCGCCGCCGCGCCCCCGCGCCCGGCGGCGCCCGGCGCCCGCCCGGCGGCCCCCCGGAGGGCCTAGCCCGTGGCCCGGAAATTCCCCCTCGACGCCGTCCTCAGGCTCCGGAAAATGGAGGAGCAGTCCAAGATGAAGGAGTTCGCCTCCTTCGAGCGGGTGCGGGCGAGGGAGACCGAGCAGCTGCACTCCCTGGAGAGGCATCTGGACGCGGCCCGCACCGACCTCTCCGAGCGCATCGTCGGGGAGGGACTGCCCAGCCAGAAGGCCCAGATGTACCTCGCCTTCTTCGGGGCCCAGACCTCCCGCATCCGCTACCAGCAGGACCTCCTCCGCAAGGTCGAGGCCGAGGTCCGGCGCAAGCGGGTCGAGATGGCCATGTCCATCGCCCGGCGGAAGATCTACGATCGCCTGAAGGAGCGCTTCCTGGAGGCGGTGGAGCGGGAGCTCAACCGCCGCGAGGGGCTCCGAGTGGACGATATCGTTTCGGTCCGCTTCTTCGCCCGTACCAAGGGGAGGCCAGCCGGTGCCTAGGATGCTGGGTGTAGCGGGGTTGTTCCTGGTGATGGCTCTCGCGCCGGGGTTCGCCCGGGCTGCCCAGCCCGCCGCGCCGGCCCCCGCCCAGGGCCAGGCCCGCCCGGCCGCTCCTCCCGCGCAGGGCGCCCCCGCCGCCCAGGATCAGAAGAAGGGCGACCAGAAGAAGGACGACAAGGCCAAGCAGGAGACCCCCGCCGCGGTCGAGGCGCGCCTGAGCGACCAGCTGCTCCTCGAGCTGGAGAAGAAGCGGCGGGAGATCGACCGGCGCGAGACCGAGCTCAGGCGGGAGGAGAGCCGCCTCCAGGAACTGCGGGCGGACATCAAGAAGCGGATCGACACCCTGCAAGAGGTCGAGCAGCGCATCCAGAAGGCGCTCGAGAAGACCGAGAGCACCAAGGATGACCGCCTCGAACACCTCGTGCGCGCCTACACCGCCATGGCCCCGGATGCGGCCGCCAACCTCCTAAACACCCTCGACATCACCCTCGCGGTCCAGATTTTGAGGAACATGCAGGTGAAGCGGGCGGGCGCCATCCTGGCCGTGGTCCAGCCCGAGCGCGCGGCCAAGATCAGCGAGCTGCTCGCCCGCCAGCCTCAGCCCCCGGCCGAGGCGCCGCCCCAGCGCCGCTGACCCCCTCCTCTCCTCCGTTCCCCCTTTTTCTGTCCGCCTCCGGAATTTTTTTCCTCTCCACGCCTTCCCGGGGGGGCGCACGTCATCACCGGAAGTGCTTTTAACCTATTGAAATCAAATCGTATTCTGACAATTTGTGATTTTGGCACGCCTTGTGAAAGGGAGGCCACCAGCCCGAAGCCCCAGCCGGGCGCGGGCGAGTGGATTTCTTGGGAGGAACTCAGATGCCGAGCGTACCGGCGGTTTCTTCGGGCGAGATTCTCGATGTGGTGGCGGCACCTCCCGCTCCCCGCGGCGATTCCGGATCCAGCGGGGACCGCTTCGAGGACGTCCTGGCCGGCGCGAGTCAGGAGCTGGGCTCCGAGGGGACTGCCCCCTCCGCTCCCTCCCCCCAGACGGGAAAGGGCAAGGAGCCCCGGGGAGAGGTAGCCCCGTCGAAGGCCCAAAGTCCAGAGAAGTCCGGTTCCCAGGACGAGAACGCCTCCGCCGGCACGTCCACCGCGAATGGGAAAGAGCCCGCCTCTCCGGAGGGGAATTCCCAGGCGGCGGGCGGGAAAGAACCCGAGGGCGAGAATTCGACCGTTGCCTCCAGCGAGGAGGGAGAAACCTCCGCGGCTGAGGAAGAGACGGTGCTGATTATTTCGCAGCTGATCGCTGCCGGAGTGTACGGGCTGGCCCAGGCGCCGGACGGGGCGGCGGCCGAGGCGGAGGCCGGGGACGCCCTGAAGGCGGGCGCCCTCGCCGTCTCATCTTCCGCCAAGCAGGGCCAGGCCAATCCCGGCTTGACCCTTTCCGGTGCGGACGCCGGGCTGCTCCAGGACGTCTCGACGGAGGCCCAGGCGGCCGCCCCGCAGGCGCTGGCAGAGGGCGTGCAGCAGGCGGGAAACGCATGGGCCGGGGCCATTCTCGCGGATGAGGATACGCAGGCGGCCCCCGGCCCTGTCCCGACGGCGGGCCTGGAGGAAGCTCCGGAGCTGGCGCCGCAGGGCGTGGCGATCGGGGGCGAGGATCTTTCCTCTTCCGCCGATGGGGCGGAGCTCCAGGCGGGCTCCGCCCTTCCGGTGGAGGAGGGGGCTCTCCCCGATGAGGCCGTGACGGCCCGCGCCGCCCGGACGGGCTTCACCGAGGCTTCCCCTGAGGAGGTGGCTGAGGAAGCTGAGGTCCGGCCCGCCCCAGCCCTCGTGGCCAGCGTGGAAGAGCGGGCTGACGCCCCGCGGCAGGTGGACTGGACCCGCTGGACGGACGCGGACGGCGCCGAGGGGGACGAGCAGGCTCCCCGGATGGCCGCCCCCGCCGCCCCGTTCGCGGGCGAGGGCGAGTTCGGCCAGCCGGCGCACGGGGACGAGCCGGACAACGGTCTCCTTGCGGGTCGGCCGGCCGCGGTGCAGGCGTCCGGCGAGGCGCAGGCGCGCGGCGCCGCCCCCGCCGGGCCGGTGAGCCAGCCGGTGGACGCCTACCTCCGGGCCGAGGTTCACCGCCAGGTGATGGAGGCTGCCCTCTCCCGCATGAGCATCGCCGTGCGGGATGGCGTGGCCCAGGCGCGAATCCAGCTCGATCCGCCCTCGCTGGGCCGCATGCACATGGAGATCCGCATGCAGGACGGCGCCATGAACGCGAAGGTCACGGTCGAGACGGCATGGGCCAGGGACGCCGTGATGGCGGGCCTGCGGGAGCTGAGGGAGTCCCTCCAGCGGCAGGGCGTATCGCTCGAGAACTTCTCCGTGGACGTCCGCGCCGACCTGAACGCCGGAAGCTTCGGCCAGGACCGCGCCGCCAACCAGGGCGGCGACGGCGCCCTTTATCTCGAAGCCGTGCCCGACGACGAGGCCGGGGCCTACGCCTCGGAGCGCGGCCCGGCCTTCGCCGCGTCGTCCGTCCCGGGCGACCGCTCAATCAACATCTTCGCCTAGCGGGAGAGCGTCATGGCGGGCACTTCGGTTGTCGGAAATTCTGCCGTCGGCTTGACCGACAACACCGGCCTCACCTCGGCCGCGGCCAAGAGCACCGCCGAGGAGCAGAAGGGGCAGTTCCTCAACCTCCTGGTGACCCAGCTCCGGTACCAGGACCCCATGAACCCCATGCAGGGCACCGAGTTCACCCAGCAGCTCGCCATGTTCTCCTCCCTCGAGCAGCTCATCAACATCAACAAGTCGCTCGCGGGCCTCGGGAGCCTGCAAAGCGCCTTCGCCCAGAGCCAGGCGGTCGGGATGCTGGGCAAGCAGATCCTGGCCGAGGGCAACACGGTGACGGTCTCGGGCGGGACGGCCTCGAACCTCGCCTTCTCGCTCGACCAGGCTTCCACCGACACGATGGCGAACATCTTCGGCCCGGACGGGAAGCTCGTCGGGGTCTTCGACGCCGGCGAGAAGGGCGCGGGGCTCCACACCATCGCCTTCCCCGCCGTGGACCAGCAGGGCAACCAGATGGCGGACGGGACCTACACCTTCTCGGTCCTCGCCTTCGGCGCCGACGGCAAGCCGATCCAGCCGAAGACCTTCTCGAGCGGCATCGTCCAGGGCGTGAAGTTCGCCCAGGACGGAACGCTGCTCACCGTGGGGACGAAGGACCTTCCCCTCTCCAGCGTGGTGCAGATCACCGAGCCCAAGGCGGCCGCGGCCGGCGGTTCCTCCGCCGATGGCGGGCCGGGCCAGGGCGGCTCGGGCAACTGAACCTAGGAGGCAGACATGGATCCGCTCTTCGCGCTCGCGGCGATTCAATCGGTGGGCTCGCTCGTCTCGAACCTCACGGCGCCGCCCGCGCCTCCGCTGCCGCCCGCCGGCAAGTCCAAGGGAGCGGCCGGCGCCCTGGCCGCCTCGCCCAAGCGCAGGGACGGCTTCGAGGATCTGCTGCGGACCGAGATGTCGGCGCGCAAGGAGAAGAGCATGCCCGTCCAGTTCGCCCCCGACGCCGCGCAGAAACTGGCGCAGATGGGGGTGCGGCTCGACGAGACCCAGCTGAGCCGGCTCGGCCGCGCGGTGGACGAAGCCGGGCTCAAGGGCGGCCAGCGGGCGCTCGTCCTCATGGACGGGATGGCCTACGTCGTGGATATGCGGGATCGCACCGTGGTGAACCTGGAGAACCGGAACCGCCTCGCCGGCCTCGGCGACCTGAGGGTTGACGCCGTGGTGGAGGCGAAATCCTAGACACCCCCCGGGGGGGAGAGAAGGAGGAACGGAAATGGGCGTCTTGGGTGCCCTCTTCGCAGGCGTCAGCGGGCTGGACGTTTACTCGCAAGCGATCGAAGTCATCGGCAACAACATCGCGAACGCCAACTCGCCCGGCTTCAAGGGCAGCCGGGCCGAGTTCGCCGACATCCTGGCCCGGAGCCTCACCGGCTCCGCCGGCGGCAACCAGATCGGCCGCGGCGTGCAGATGGCCGGCGTCACCCAGCAGTTCACTCAGGGCTCCTTCGAGACCACATCGAGCGGCACCGACCTCGCGATCGACGGCCGGGGCTTCTTCATCGTGAGCAACCCGGACGGCGTCTTCTACTCCCGCGCGGGCATCTTCACCATCGATTCCGAGGGCTTCCTGGTGAACGGCCGGGCCGACAAGGTGCAGGGCGTAACCCTGGACGCCTCGGGCAACCCGAGCGGCACCCTCCAGGACCTCAACCTCACCGTCACGAACAACCCGCCCAAGGCCACGACCAAGGCCGGCTTCGTCGCGAACCTCGACGCGCGCGCGGACGCCCTCGGCTCCTCCGGGACGTCCACCGGCGGCAGCGGGGTGGATTCGCGCTTCCAGTTCGTCACGGGCACGAACGATGTCATCGAATGGAACGACGGCGTGGCCGACCGGACGGCAAGCCTCATCACGAACGGCGGCCTGAAAAGCGAGGCCCAGTACGACGCGACGGCGACCGCCAACGCCATCAAGGCCGCTCTGGAAGCGACCAACGGCGGCGCGGCGGCGGGCGACACCTACGCGGTCACCTACAGCGCAACGACCAAGAAGTTCACCATCACGAACAACACGGGCAACTCCGGGACCATCACCCTGAGGCACTCCGTCGCGACCAGCACGGCCTCGGACGACCTGGGCTTCTCGACGGCCTCGAACGACTCCGTCGCGGCCGGCTCCTCGGCCACGAGCGACAACCAAGTGCAGTTCAACGTCGCGACCGGCCGGAACACGTTCACGATCACGGTGGACGGCGGCTTCTACATGACCACCAGCCCCTCGCGGACGGTCACGGTCACGGCCGGCGGCTACACCGGGGACGGGCTGGCCCAGGCTATCGAGTCGGCCATCAACAACGCCGACCAGTCCGACCAGGTGAACCGGATCCGCGCCGTGCGGGTGACCTACAACTCCGGCTCCAACGTGAACCGCTTCCAGATCGTCTCCCAGAGCACGGGCGGGGAGCGGACGATCAACATCCCCTCGGACTCCAACTCCTTCACCATCCCGCCCAGCTCCATCCGGGCGACGGAGAGCACCCTCGGGGTGCTGGGGACGACCAAGCTCTCGGTGAACGAGACCTTCAGTTTCATCACGGGGCTCAATGATGTGATCCGGGTGAACTTCGTCGGCGGCGCCGGCATCGTGGACGTGAGCCTGACCGGCGTCGGCGGGCTGACGAGCGGCGCGGTCGTCACGGGCACGCAGGTCGCCGCCGCCATCAAGGCGCGCCTCGAGGCCACGGACGGCGACGCGAACGACGTTTATACCGTCACCTACGATAGTGCGACCGACCGCTTTTCCATCACGAGCGATGCGGCCAATACCGTAACTCCCACCACATTCGTGTGGACCAACCCGGCCAGCACCGCCGCCGTGGCGCTCGGGTTCTCCACCGCGCTCGACGACTCGATTACGCCCGGTGGCGCCGCTACGACCAGCGACACCTCCCTCACCACCGCCTTGGCGGCGGCCAGCTCGCTCGACGTGAATGGGACCGGGGAGTTCACGGTGACGGACCCCTCGAACCTCCAGAGCTCCAACTTCTCGACCTCGATCATCCTGTTCGACAGCCTGGGCTCCTCCCACTCCCTGAACGTCTTCTTCCGGAAGGTCGGGGAGAACATCTGGGAGTACAACGGCATCATGCTCGGCAGCGACCTGGTGGGCCCCACCCCCAACGGCGTGAACGAGCAGGTGCTCTACGGGAGGCTCTGGTTCAACAGCACGGGCGGCCTGGACATCGAGGACAAGTTCACCGGCGCCCTCACCAACGGGGTGACCTTCCCCCGCGCCAACCGGTTCAACTTCTCGGGCGGCGCCATCCAGAACCAGCTCATCGACTTCGACTTCGGGAACTCGATCACGACGGACGCCTCTCTCGCCGGCGGCCTCGACGGGTTGACCCAGTTCGCGGGCTCCTCGGCGGTCATCAACCAGACCCAGGATGGGTTCACGACCGGCACCCTGATCTCGGTCTCCGTGAACCGGAACGGGAACATCAGCGGCCAGTTCACCAACGGCCAGACGCGCGACCTGGCCCGCATCATCGTGGCCAACTTCAACGCGCCGCACGGCCTCTCGAACGTGGGCAACTCGCTCTTCGCCGAGACCCAGAACTCCGGCCAGCCCATCCTCGGGCAGGCGACCACGGCGGGCTTCGGCGTCGTGCTGGCCAACTCGATCGAGATCTCCAACGTCGACATCGCCGAGGAGTTCGTGCGGCTCATCCGCGACCAGCAGGCCTTCCAGGCGAACGCGCGGGTCATCTCCACGACCAGCCGGCTGCTGGACGAGGTCGTCAACCTGACCAGGTAACCCGCCTTCGGGGGCCGACCCGTCCTCCGCAGCAGCGGCGCTGCCGCTGCGGAGGGTGGAAGCCCCCTACGGCGGGCAAAGGCCCCCGGGCAGGGCATGGCTTCCAGCCCTGCACGCCGCCCCTTCCTGCCGGGGAGGGGGCGGCGTTGTCCTTTTTGGGCTGGCGGGTGAGGTGAGGTCCTTCGGCGGGTGCATCTGGAAGTTAATATAATCAATTTAATATCAATATGTTGCATGGTTTGCCGCGGGTCTGGAACTTCCGGGCGCGGCGTCCGGCGGGGATGTGAGCCGGATCACAGGCATGGGAATTGCTCTCTCCCATCAAAATCTCCCAAAAAGAGGGGAGGAGCAGGGAAAGTTGGGTACTTGAGCAGTTTCGGAGGGCTCAGCCGGGAAAGTGATTGAAGTCATTGTGCCGACGGGTTACTATTCGGGAGAGCCTGTGGCGCCAGTTTGCTGACGGGGAGTGGCTCCCGCCTCGGCGCCGCGGGGTCGGGCCAGTGTGGGCTGAGGGCGCCTGGCTCCCGGGGTGCATCGGCGGGGCCGCCCACGAACAAATGGTGAAACCGAGAGGGAAATCATGGCCAAGGCCCCCGAAGCGGAAGAGGGCGGGGAAGGACGCGGACAGCAAGAGGGCGGGGAGCAGCCATCGAAGGGTGGCATGCTCAAGTGGATCATCATCGCGGTGGCCGCGGTCGTCGTCCTGGGCGGGGGAGGGTTCGCGGGCTGGTGGTTCTTCTTGCGCAGCCCGGCCCCGGCGACGGCCAAGGCGGGCGAGCAGAAGCCTGGGGCGCCGGGCGCGGGGGGTGCTTCGATGGCGGGGCCCATCATCCCGCTCGCGCCCTTCATCGTGAACCTGGCGGACCCGGGCGGCCGCCGCTACCTGAAGGTCACCGTCGAGCTCGAGCTCGACAAGAAGGAGGGCGAGGCCGAGTTCAAGGGGCGCGTCCCCGAGATCAGGGACCAGATCATCCTCGCCCTGAGCAGCAAGACGTTCCAGCAACTGCAGGGAGGGGCCGGCAAGCAGGTGCTCCGCGAGGAGCTGACGGCCCGGATGAACACCATCCTGAAGGTGGGGAAGATCAAGAGCATCTACTTCACGGAGTTCGTGGTCCAGTAGGCGGCCCGGGCGTTGGGCGAGGTGGAGCGATGAACCAGATCCTGTCCCAAGAGGAAGTGGATGCGCTGCTTCAGGGCGTGACCGAGGGCGAGATCGAAACCACCGGCGGGGATGAGGCCGCGGTCGGCGAGGGAGTCGTCCCCTACGACCTGACCAGCCAGGAGCGCATCATCCGGGGCCGGATGCCCACCCTGGAAATCATCCACCAGCGCTTCAGCCGCCTGTTCCGCAG